>CAITOD010000088.1 GCA_903893935.1 uncultured Sphingomonadales bacterium | reverse complement strand
GGAAGCGTTCGAACTGGTCCGGGGCTTCGGCATCGCGCCTTGTCCGCACATGCTGCCCGATCGTGCTGTCTATCGCCATGCCAGTGCGGCGGGCGCCTCAGTTCTTGAGTTCGAGCCTGAGGGCAAGGCAGTGGTTGAAATCACTGCGATCCATATGTGGGCTATCGCTCATGTGAACATGTCCACCGCCGCAAATATGGAGGTGTGACGCCATGAGCCGCTTTGCCAATCTGGCCGACAAATCTAAAGGCGCCGTCCAGGGCAGTCGGATGGAAGTGCCCGGGGAAACCCATCAGACCACTTCTACCGATCCACAATCCATGACGCCCACCCCGCCTAGCCGTATTGGGCGCAAGGCGATTGCCGCTTACTTCTCGCCTGAGATGTCGCTCGCAATGCACATCTGTGCGCGCAAAAAACGTGTTAGCCTTCAGGTTCTGATGGCCGAAGCGTTCGATGATGTGCTGCGCAAATATGGCGAGAGCCCTATTGGGCACTGAGCAGTATCCGATGAAAAATCCAGGGGTTGTCCATGTAAAATTTTGACGTTTTTGGCCGCATGATTCAAAATTTTTTCAAAAATACGTGTGCCTGTAGAAAACTGTGACTGAATTACGTCAAATTTTTTCAATCAAAAATCTTGACATGCGATACAATATTCAAGGAAGGAATTTCTCATTATTAGCGGTGATTGGTTCAAGCATGGGTGCGGATGCCGCTAGTTTTTGCAGTGTTGTCCGCACCGTGAACCGGATGGCGGTTGCCATCAAGCAGGCTGGGCGTCAGAAACTGCTGCAGATTGAGCGTTGCGTGGTTTTCGTACGTGATGCTCAAACAGGGAAAGCAAATGGTTGCGACCGCTAGCGATTTGTCGACAATTTGGCGTGGTGATGCAGCTTACGAGGCGGCCCGGCGTGCCACCTGCCGGAATCAGCATTTGCCGGATCGCTTTCCTGCGTTGATCGTGCAGGCATTGTGCGATGCTGATGTCGCAGCTGCCGTGCGCCTCGCAAAACAGCAAGGCTTTGCCATCAGCATGTGTTCGGGTGGGCACAGCTGGTCGTGCAATCATGTGCGTGAAGGCGGCATGCTGATCGATTTGTCGCGGCTCGACGCTGTTGAAATTGACGCGGATGCGATGGTCGCAAAAGTTGGGCCCGGTGTGCGCGGCAATGCGCTTGACGCGCTGCTGGAAACGCAGGGTCTGTTTTTCCCGGTTGGGCATTGCTATGGTGTAGGGTTGGGTGGGTATCTGTTACAGGGCGGCTTTGGCTGGTGTTCGCGTGTGCTGGGGATGGCCTGCGAAAGTGTGCTGGGGATCGATTATGTCGATGCCGATGGCACTTTGCGTCACGCCAGCGAACACGAAAACGCCGAGGTGCTTTGGGCGGCGCGGGGGTCTGGCCCGGGCTTTTTCGGGGTTGTCGTCCGTTTTCATTTGCGGCTCGTCCGCCGGCCGCCGGTGATTGGCGGTGCATTGGCTTTTTATCCGGGGGCTCGGTTTGGCGCGATAATCCGCTGGGCGCAAAGCGTTGGCTCGCAAGTTCCGGCGTCGGTCGAATTGATGTTTGTCTTTTCGCGCGATGCGGCCGGAGAAGCGGGCGTGATGATGATCGCGGCGGTCTTTGCCGAGACTGAGGCCGATGCCATGCGCGACTTGGCGTTCCTCGACGCGCGGCCCGACGGTGCGCTGGAATTCAAACCGTTCAAGTCCAATTCGCTGGCGGTGCTGACCGAAATGACGATGAGCCATTATCCCGAAGGCCATAACCATATCGTCGACAACTTGTGGACCCACGCCAGCGGTGACGCGCTGCTGCCCGCACTCAGCCACATTCTTGACGATGCGCCGGCCGTGCCTTGTCATTTTATCTGGATGAACTGGTCACCAAAGCGGCGCAGGCCCGACATGGCCTTTTCGCTTGAAGATGAAACCTACATCGCCATTTACGGGATCTGGCAGGACCCGGCGCACGAGAACCGCGTCGCAACCTGGGTCGAGCAGGGCATTGCCCGCCTCCAACCCTTTTCAACCGGCATCCAGCTCGCAGATGAAAACCTTGCGCGGCGTGCGGCACCGTTCATGGCACCCGAAAACCACGCCCGCCTTGAAGCGCTAAGGGTTCGACACGATCCTGACGCACGCTTCCATACTTATGCCCATGCTGGCGCCGGGCGCTGATCAGACGCGTTCGATCATCATCGCTATGCCTTGCCCGACGCCGATGCACATTGTCGCCAGGGCATAACGGCCAACGGTTTGCACCAGCTGTTCGGTCGCCGTCAGCGCCAGGCGCGCGCCCGACATGCCCAGCGGATGGCCCAGCGCAATCGCGCCCCCGTTAGGGTTCACGCGCGGATCGTCGGCAGCCACGCCCAGTTCGCGCAACACGGCCAGCGCCTGGCTGGCGAAGGCTTCGTTCAATTCGATCACCGACAATGCGTCAGTCGCCAGATTTAGCCTGTGCAACAATCGCTGCGTCGCCGGAACCGGGCCGATCCCCATGATGCGCGGGGGCACGCCTGCAACGGCAGCGCCGACGATGCGGGCGCGCGGAGTTAGCCCGTAGCGCCTGGCGGCTTCGGCCGATGCAACAATCAGCGCCGCCGCGCCGTCGTTGACCCCGCTGGCATTGCCGGCGGTAACGGTTCCAGCGGGGCCTGTAACAGGGCGTAATCCGGCGAGCGCCTCCAGCGCGACCGCACGGGGATGTTCGTCCAGGGTCACCATCTTTGGCTCCCCCTTGCGCTGCGGCACCGGCACGGGAACGATTTCGCGCGCCAATCGGCCATTTGCCTGCGCTGCGGCGGCCTTGCTCTGGCTCGCCATGGCAAACGCGTCCTGATCGGCGCGCGAAATGCCATAGTCGGTGGCCACGTTTTCAGCGGTTTGCGGCATTGCGTCGACGCCAAAGGCGGCCTTCATCGCGGGATTGACGAAGCGCCAGCCGATTGTGGTGTCATGGATTTCGGCATTGCGCGAAAACGCGGTTTCCGCCTTGGGCATCACGAACGGCGCGCGGCTCATGCTTTCCACCCCGCCGGCGATCACCAGGTCGGCCTCGCCCGACTTGATCGCGCGCGCGGCAATGGCCACGGCATCGAGCCCCGATCCGCACAACCGGTTGATCGTCGCACCGCCCACCACGATATGGCTGCCGCCGCCGGTCGCCATGTGGCTGCCGTCGAAGTTGAACTTCTCCGCCGTC
>CAITOD010000087.1 GCA_903893935.1 uncultured Sphingomonadales bacterium | reverse complement strand
GGTCCGAAGGCCGGGGGGTCAAGGGCTCGCGCGGCCTTTGCGGGGCAGTTGGCCCTTTTTTTGCGAGGACAATCGCACGACAATCGATCGCCGATGCGTTTCGACGCTGGCACAGGTGCCGCGCGCTCACTATGCGCGAGCGGATGATCAAGACCGCCTTGCGAATCGCCCCCGTCCTTGTTGCCCTGTTGCTGGGCACATCCGTGCCTGCCGAGGCGCAATCTGCGCCAGCCGCAGCCATCATCAAGCTGCCGTTGCAGCCGCAAGTGGGCGCGGACATGCGCGCCTGTTCGGCCAAGACGGCATCGGGTCTGGGCTATGCGGTGTTGCGGCCTGGCACCGGGCCAAAGCCGGGCAAGACCGATTTCGTGTTGATCGGTTATATCGGTTATCTCGCCACCACCGGCCAGGTGTTCGACCAGAACCCCGGCACCCCGCTCAGCCTCGACAGCGTGATCCCCGGTTTTGCCGAGGGGCTGCAACTGATGCCGCGCGGCAGCGTCTATCGCCTGTGCGTGCCGGCGGCGCTTGGCTATGGCGCAACGGGCGCGGGCGATGCGATCCCGGCCAACAGCGACCTGGTGTTCCAGATCGAACTGATCGATTCCAAGACGGCCGCCGAAGTCGATGCCATGCGCAAGGCGCAAACCGCCGGTGAAGGGCCGCAACCCGCCGCGCATTGATACCTGATTGCAGACTGGTCGCGCCGTTTTGCGCGACCAGCGGATGACCCCCTATTCACTGGCCCTTCATTTTTCTGCGCCCTATAGACCGGTCATGATCTCCTTGCGTCAGCGCCTTGCGCGTCTCGGTCTTCGTCAGCGCCTTGCGCGTCTCGGTCTTGTCGTCTCGCTTGCTGCCGGTATCGCGTGGGGTCCAGGCGCATTGCCCGCCCGGGCCGCGCCGGCCGTAGACGCCAACTGGCTCTACACCGGCTCCGACGTGCCGCACGATCCGCAATGGACGTTCGGCGTGCTGCCCAACGGTTTGCGCTATGCGGTGCGCCACAACGGCGTGCCGCCGGGGCAAGTGTCGATCCGCATGGTCGCCGATGTCGGCTCGCTGTACGAAACCGATGCGCAGCGCGGGTATGCACACCTGATCGAACACCTGACGTTTCGCGATTCGAAATATCTCAAAGCGGGCGAAGCGATCCCGACCTGGCAAAAGCTGGGCGCGACGTTCGGCACCGACACCAATGCCGAAACCAGCCCGACCCAGACGACTTACAAGCTCGATCTGCCGAGCGTGACGCCGGCCAGCCTCGACGAGACCTTCAAGCTGCTGTCGGGGATGATTTCGGCACCGATTTTCACGCCCGTCGGCGTGAAAACCGAAGTGCCGATCGTGCTCGCTGAAATGCGCGAGCGCGAAGGCCCCGAAGCGCGCGTGCTCGAAGCCACCCGCGCGACGTTCTTCGCCGGGCAGCCGCTCGCCGATCATTCGCCGATCGGCACCGTCGCCTCGCTCGAGGCGGCAACGCCGGCGAGCATCAAGGCGTTTCACGACAAGTGGTACCGACCCGACAACACCGTGATCGTGGTCGCGGGTGATGTCGATGTGGCGACAATGGTCAGCGAAATCGGCAAATGGTTCGGCGACTGGCATGCAGCCGGTCCAAAACCTGCGCAGCCCGATTTCGGCGCGCCCAAGGCACCGCCCGGCGGTGACCCGAAGAATGCCGGGCCGAACCCGGTCGGTGAGACTGCGGTGGTGATCGAGCCCGGATTGCCGCGCGTGGTCAATGTGGCGATCCTGCGCCCCTGGCACAAAATCAACGACACGATCGCCTATAACGAAGGCAATATCATCGACCGGCTGGCGCTGGCGCTCATCAACCGCCGGCTCGAAGCCAAAGCGCGCGGTGATGCGAGCTATCTCGCCGCGCAAGTCGATCAGAACCGTATCAGCCGTTCGGCCGACGCGACGCTGATCACGGTCACGCCGCTCGACGACGACTGGAAGAAGGCCGTGCGCGATGTGCGCGGGGTGATTGCCGATGCGCTCGCCACGCCGCCCAGCGCCGAAGAAATCGCGCGCGAAGTCGCCGAATTCGATATCGCTTACAAAGTCCCGGTCGAAACGCAGGAAACCGAAGCGGGTTCGAAGCTGGCCGATGAAATCGCCGAGGCGGTCGATATCCGCGAGACCGTCGCCAACCCGGATACGGTCTATACCATTTTCAAGCAGACCATTCCCTTGTTCACCCCGCAGGCGGTGCTCGCGCACACCCGTGCGCTGTTTGCGGGCACGGTCGAACGCGCGGTGCTGATCACCCCCAAAGCCGGCGACGGCACGCCCGTCGATGTGCGCGCGGCAATGCTGGCGCCGGTCGGTGCCGCCGCGGCCAGCCGGATCGCCGCGACCCGGCTGACCTTTGCCGATCTGCCGCCGATCGGCAAACCCGGCACCGTGGTCGAAGCGGTGCCGACCGGCATGCTCGGGATCGAACGGATCACATTGTCGAACGGCGTCAAAGTGCTGTTGTGGCCCAACGACGCCGAACCGGGCCGGATCATCGTGCGCGTGCATTTCGGCGGCGGGGTGAGCGCGATCGATCCCAAAGATGCGGTCTATGGTTCGCTCGGCGAAGTCGCGCTGATGGATCAGGGCTTTGGCAGCCATGGCCGCGAAGATCTCGATCGGCTGGCGACGGGGCGCAAGTTCAGCCTCGATTTCGATATCGGCGACACGTCGTTCGGGTTCTATGCCGATACCCGGCCGGCGGACCTCGCCGACCAGCTCTATCTGTTCGCGGCCAAGCTGGCGATGCCGCGCTGGGATGATCACCCGGTCTTGCGCGCGCTCGCGGCCGAACGGCTCAATTACGACAGCACCAGCGGTTCGCCGATGAAAGTGCTGCAACGCGACATGCCCTGGCTGATCCGCGACGGCGATCCGCGCTTTGCCCGCCCCAATCCCGCCGAACTTGCCAAAGCGAGCCCCGAAGGTTTCCGCCGCGTGTGGGAACCGCTGCTGCGCCAGGGCCCGATCGAAGTCGACGTGTTCGGCGATTTCACCCGTGCCGACGGGCTCGACGCGCTTAACCGGACCTTTGGCGCGCTGCCGCTGCGCAGTGCTGCGCCGCCTTCGACGCTGGCGCCGCATGTGCCCGCGCACAATGACACACCGCTGGTGCTCACGCACCGGGGCGATCCCGATTCGGCCGCCGCCGTGGTTGCCTGGCCGACCGGTGGCGGTCGCCTGCAATTGCGCACTTCGCGCCAGCTCGAATTGCTTGCGCAGATTTTCCAGAACCGGCTGTTTGATGTGATGCGCGAAAAGATCGGCGCGAGTTATGCGCCGCAAGTCTCCTCGGCGTGGCCGCGCGACTTGCCCACCGGCGGCTATTTCGCCGCCACCACGCAATTGCGCCCGCGCGATTTGCCCGCGTTCTACGCTGCGGCCGACAAGATTGCCGCCGATCTTGCCGCGATGCCCCCCAGCGCCGATGAAATCGCGCGGGTGACCGAGCCGACCAAGCAATGGATCACACGGCTTTCGACCGGCAACGGGTTCTATCTCGACCAGTTGCAGGGCGGCGCGCTCGAGCCGCGCAAGATCGACGACTTGCGCACCATTCTGCCCGATTCGTCGCAGACCACGCCCGAGGCGATGCAGGCTTTGGCCGCGCGCTATCTGCGCCCGAATGTGGCCTGGCGGCTGGAAGTGGTGCCCGAAAAGCGCTGATTGCTGGTCGCGCGGGGCCGCAGGCTTGGAACTGGTCTTTGCATTTGTGCGCGCCCGCGCCTATTTCGCGCCTTCGGTCGAACCGCGGCCGCGAGGCAAGGACGAAGTAAAGTGGCAAGCAACTGGAATGCGCAGAGCTGGCGCGGGCACGAGGCACGGCACTTGCCGGTCTACCCGCATGCGGACAAATTGCAGGCGGTCGAAACGACGCTGAGCAGCTTTCCGCCGCTGGTGTTTGCGGGCGAGGCGCGCGCGCTCAAGGCCGATCTGGCCGAAGTCGCGGCGGGTCGCGGGTTTCTGCTCCAGGGCGGGGACTGCGCGGAAAGCTTTGCCGAATTCCACCCCAACAACATCCGCGACACGTTCCGCGTGCTGCTGCAGATGGCGGTGATCCTGACATTTGCCAGCAAACAGCCGGTGATCAAAGTCGGGCGCATGGCCGGGCAATTCGCCAAGCCGCGCTCGTCGCCGGTCGAGCGCCAGGGCGATGTCGAATTGCCGAGCTATCTCGGCGACAACATCAACGGCATCGAATTCACCGCCGACCAGCGCATCCCCGATCCCGACCGGATGCTGCGCGCCTATAGCCAGGCGGCGGCCACGCTCAACTTGCTGCGCGCATTTGCCACCGGCGGCTATGCCAATTTGCGCCAGGTCCACCAGTGGACGCTCGATCACATCGGCAAGAGCCCGTGGGCGGCCAAGTTCGGCGAAATGGCCGACAAGATCGGCGAAGCGCTCGATTTCATGGAAGCGTGCGGGGTCAATCCCAAGACCGTGCCGCAATTGCAGGGCACCAGCTTCTACACCAGCCACGAAGCCCTGCTGTTGCCCTATGAAGAAGCGATGACGCGGCAGGATTCGCTCACCGTGCAATGGTATGACACCAGCGCGCATATGCTGTGGATCGGCGATCGCACGCGCTTTGCCGGGTCTGCGCATGTGGAATTCCTGCGCGGGGTCGACAATCCGATCGGCATCAAATGCGGGCCGAGCCTCGCGCCCGACGTGTTGCTGGGCCTGCTCGACACGCTGAACCCGGCGCGCGAAGCGGGGCGGATCACGCTGATCAGCCGTTTCGGCTACGACAAAGTCGAAGCCGGGCTGCCCGCGCTGGTGCGCGCGATCGCGCGCGAAGGCCATCCGGTGGTGTGGTCGTGCGATCCGATGCATGGCAACGTGATCAAGGCGGACAACGGCTACAAGACGCGTCCGTTCGACCGCATTCTCAGGGAAGTCGAAGGCTTCTTTGCGGTGCACCGCGCCGAAGGCACGCATGCCGGCGGCATCCATATCGAAATGACCGGTCAGGATGTCACCGAATGCACCGGCGGCGCGGTGGCGATCAGCGAAGATGCGCTGGCCGATCGCTATCACACGCATTGCGATCCACGCCTCAACGCCGCACAGTCGCTCGAACTGGCTTTCCTGCTGGCCGAGGCGATCAATCTCGAGCGCGCCGGCGCCAAAGCGAAAGCCGCCTGACCGGGGATAACAATCGGGGACCATTGTTGAGCAGCAAGACCAAAAAGGCCCGCCGCGCCGCATTGCGCCAGTTTCTGCTGGCGATCCCGGAGACGTTCGACCGGGCGGCGGCGTCGCTGGGCTGGCTGGTGGTTGTCGCAGGCCTGGCGCTGGGCGCACTGGTGCTGCACATGCTGTTCGCGCCCCACGGCCCCCCTCCGGCGCCGCCGTCGGGCGGCGCGCCCGACAACCCGCAGGGCGCGCTCTATGTGCGCGATCTGGGGCGCCTGCCTGATGGGCGGCATACGTTCGATCTGGTCTATGCGCTGGTGCTGCGCAGCGAAGCGCACCGGCCCGCCACGCCGGCGTTCAACATCGAACGGCTGTCGGTCGGCGATCCGCCGCCCGCAGGCGATGCGGTCGATCTTGGCCCGGCCCCGGGCGCGTCCGGGCCGGCAACCGGGGCTTGGCACGAAGTCTCTTCGTTCCGCCGCACCATGCCCGGGCAACCCGCTACGGACTTTGTGCCCGGCGACTGGCGGGCGCTGCGGGTGCATTATCGCCTCAACGCGCGGCCCGAGCAATTTGCCGATGTCGCGCTTGGCTATGGCCTGAACAATCCGCCGCGCGGCTGGTTCGATGTGCACCGGCGCGAGACCGATCTGATTGCCCACGATGAAGAGGTGCAACTGGGCGCAGTGCTGCGGGCGCATTGCCCGCTCGGGGTCAAAGTGCAGAACGGGGAAATGCGGTCGCTATGCGGGCTCTGATTGCAGCATGGCTGCTGGCCTCGGTCGCCGGCAGTGCGCAGGCCGAAACGGTCTATGTGCGCGCCGGTCATCTGGTCGATCCCGAACATGGCACGGTCGCGGCGGCGCGCGTGCTGCGCGTGGACGATGGCCGGGTGGTGAGCATTGCGCCCGACGGTGCGCTTCCGGCCGGCGCGCGCGTGATCGACTGGTCGGGCTATACCGTGCTGCCCGGGCTGATCGACATGCATGTCCACCTGGCCGACAACGATGAAACCAGCAATCCGGCCGAGCCATTGCTCCATTCGGCGATGGAAATTGCCTATCTGGGCGCGCGCAATGCCCGCACCACGCTCGAGGCCGGGTTCACCTCGGTCCACGATGTCGGGTGTTTTCGCGCGTTTGGCGATGTCGAATTGCGCAACGCGATCGATCGTGGCGATGTGATCGGCCCGCGCATGTCGGCGGTCGGCGCTTATATCACTGCGCCCGGCGGCGGCGGCGAAGTAACCGGGTTCGCGCCCGATGTGCATGTGCCCGATGACATGCGTGCCGGTGTTGTCACCAGCCCCGGCGAGGTTACGCAAAAGGTCAATTACCTGTTCCAGCACGGGGCGGATTCGATCAAGCTGATCGCCACCGGCGCGGTGTTTGCAATCGGCACAGTGGCCGGCCAGCAGGAATTGAGCGAAGACGAAATGCGCGCTGCCGTTGCCGTGGCCCGCGCGCGCGGATCATGGGTGACGGCGCACGCGCATGGCGCCGAGGGGATCAAGGCAGCGATCCGCGCCGGCGTGCGCGGGATCGAACACGCAAGCCTGATCGACGACGAAGGCCTTGCGCTTGCCAAAGCGCGCGGCGTCTATCTCGACATGGATATCTACAACGGCGACTGGACCGACGAAGTGGGCCGCCGCGACCACTATCCCGCCGACTATATGCGCAAGAACACCGAGACCACGCTCGCGCAGCGCCAGGCGTTTGCCAAGGCGGTAAAAGCCGGCATCAAACTGACTTTCGGCACCGACGCCGGGGTCTATCCGCACGGGCTCAACGCGCGCCAGTTCAAATACATGGTGCAATGGGGCATGACACCGATGCAGGCGATCCAGGCCGCCACCACCGTCAGCGCCGAGATGCTCGGCTGGAGCAAGGATGTCGGCGCGCTAAGCCCGGGCCACTATGCCGACATGATTGCCGTAGCGGGCGACCCGACTACCGATGTGACCGTGCTCGAACACGTGGCGCACGTGCTCAAGGGTGGCGAACTGGTCAAGTAACCGCGCGATCCCGGAACCAATACCACATCCGTTCGTGCTGAGCTTGTCGAAGCATGCGCGAAACGGAGGGTCTTGGGACCAAAGCTCGCGCGCCTGCTTCGACAAGCTCAGCACGAACGGTATTTGTTTATTTGGGTTGGATAACAAAGCTCACAAAGTGGCCGCAAACAGCGCCAGCATCCTTGCCCATGCGCGTTCGGCCTGCTCTTTGTCATAGACCGGGGCGTCGATCGTGCACCAGCCGTGCTGCGCGGGGTAGACTTCGATCTCGGCCGGGCGGCCGGCGGCCGCAGCGGCGGCTTTGAGCGCGGTCTTGTCGTCGGGTGCGCGCGCATCGTCGTTTTGCGCAATGGCGAACAGGAAGGCGGCTTTGGTTTTGGCAATCAGCTTGTCCGGGCTGTCGGTACCGGCCGCCGGATCGACCAGACCCGCGCCGTGGAACGAAGCCGCGGCACCCACCCGCGCAGGCACCGCCGCCGCAGTGCGCACGGTATAGCCGCCGGTCATGCAGTAGCCGCTCGACCCGATCCGGCGCGCGGTATCGACT
>CAITOD010000086.1 GCA_903893935.1 uncultured Sphingomonadales bacterium | reverse complement strand
ATGCACACCTGCTCGCGCATGAAGCCGCCCAGCACGAAAGTCGAAAGCGTCAGCATCGCCACCGCGAAATACGACAGCGGATCGGCGGTCCCGGTCCAGAACTGGCGCTGCAGCGTCGGCGCATCGGCAAAGTAGAAAATCCACGCGCCGCCGGTCATGAACGCGATCAGCAGATAGATCGACCATTTGAACAGCCGCCGCGCGGTCTTGGCCGCAGTCCACGGTGCGTGCTGCAAGCGCAATTGCGCGTTGCGATCGCCATCGACCAGACGATCGACGTGCTGGTAGAGATCGGTCCACACCGTCTGCGGGCAGGCATAGCCGCACCACGCGCGGCCGACCACGGTGGTCACCAGAAACAGCCCGATCCCCGCCATGATCAGCAGGCCGGCCACGAAATAGAATTCGTGCGGCCAGATTTCGATCGCAAACATATAGAACCGGCGGTGCGCCAGATCGACCAGCACCGCCTGGTTCGGCGCATAGGCGCCCCGGTTCCAGCGCAGCCACGGCGTGCCCCAATAGACAATCAGGCACAGCGCCATGACCGCCCATTTGAAACGACGGAAGCTGCCATCGACTTTGCGCGGGAACACCGGCACGCGTTTGGCGTAAAGCGGCCCGGGGTCGGCATCCAGGGATTTAACGAGCCTGGGATCTGGCGCGTTCATGGTCAGGGTTCTTTCCGGGGTTATTTGGCGGCGACCGGCGGTGTCGCGGGCGTGGCTTCACCTCCGCCGAGCGAATGGACATACGCCGCCAGCATCTTGACGGTGACCGGATCCAGCCGCTGACCCCAGGCGGGCATCACACCGGCATGCGCATTGGTGACCGTGTTGGTGATCGATGCGCGATCGCCGCCATAGAGCCAGATCGCATCGTTGAGCCGGGGTGCCCCCACGCTGCGCCCGCCTTCGCCATTGGCGCCGTGGCACACCGCGCAATTCTGCGCGAATATCGCCGAGCCCCGCTGCGAAGCGGCAGAAGCCGGGTCCTGCTTGCTGATCACGCGGACATAGCTGACCACATCCTGCACCTTGGCCTGGGTCAGAATGCCGTCGCGCCCGAACGCCGGCATCTGGCTGGTGCGGGTCTGGTCGTCACCCGGATAGCGGATGCCGTGCTGCAACGTCTGATAGATCGCCGCGATGTCGCCGCCCCACAGCCAGTCATCGTCGTTGAGATTGGGATAACCTTTGCTGCCCGCCGCACCGGCGCCATGGCATTGCACGCAATTGACTTTGAACGCGGCGCGACCGCCTTCGATCGCCGCGCGTTGCAGCACCGGATTTTTGGCCAGGTCTTCGATCGGGGTTGCCGCGATCGCCGCGCGCACCGCAGCATGGCCCGCATCGGCGCTTTTCTGTTCCGCCGCGAGCGCACCGCGGCTGGTCCAGCCGAGCAGGCCGGGGGTTGCCGAATGCAGCCCGGGAAGCGCCGGATAGGCAATCACATAGCCGATCGCAAACAGGATGCAGAGATAGAAGATCGTCACCCACCACCGCGGCAGTGGCGTATCGAGTTCCTCGATCCCGTCCCATTCGTGACCCACCGTATGCGTACCCGTTGCCGCATCAACGCGGGGGCCGTGCGAAGCTTCGCCGTCGGGATCGGCGTGCGGCTGGTCATTCACCATCGTGGTCATCCTCGAGAATTGCGTTGGCAGCCCGCGTGTGTTCGTCGCGCGCGCCGGGCCGCAATGGCCACAGGCACAGCACGAGGAAAACGATCGCCATGAAGGCCAAGCCCCAGCTGTCGGCCAGCTGGCGCAAGGTTTCGTATGTTGATCCGCCGGTCATCGGCCTTTCTCCCTGGCGAGGTGTTCCTGTGCTGCGGGCGCGTTGGTATCGACCATCGTGCCGAGCACTTGCAGATAGGCGATCAGCGCATCCATTTCGGTCAGGCGCTTGGGATTGCCGTCGAAATCGCGCGCCTGCGCTTTGGGATAGCGCTTCTTCAGATCGGTGGTGTCGGCATCGGGATCGGCCTGCGCGGCAAGATCGGCGTTGGCTTTGGCGATGTCTTCCCTGGTATAAGGGACACCGACTTCGGCCAGCACATTGGTTTCTGCCGCCATGTCGCCCGCGTCGAGATCGCGTTCGGCGAGGAACTGGTAAGTCGGCATGATCGATTCGGGCACGACCGAACGCGGGTCTTTGAGATGCTGGACATGCCATTCATCCGAATACTTGCCGCCGACGCGTGCCAGATCGGGCCCGGTGCGCTTCGATCCCCACTGGAACGGGTGATCGTACATCGATTCAGCCGCGAGACTGTAGTGGCCATAGCGTTCGACTTCGTCGCGGAACGGCCGGATCATCTGGCTGTGGCAAAGATAGCAGCCTTCGCGGATGTAGATATCGCGGCCGGCCTGTTCGAGCGGGGTATAGGGCCGCATGCCCTGGACTTTCTCGATCGTGTTATCGATCCAGAACAACGGCGCAATCTCGACCAGCCCGCCGATGGTAACCGCGCCAAAGGCGAGGATGGCGAGCAGCGTCACATTGCGCTCGATCATCTTGTGCCGCTGAAGGAATGTCGATGTCATGGTGCTTGCTCCTTCGGATCAGCCGGCTGCAGCGGGTGTCAGCGGCACGTCGCGCGCCGGGTCGAACACGATATCGCCAAACGGCGCCTCGTCGCGTTGCGCGTGGCCAAGGATCGTGCGCGCAATGTTCCAGGTCATGATCGCGGCACCGGTGAGGTAGAGCAGCCCGCCAAAGGCGCGCAGCACATACATCGGGTGGACCGCCGCCACGGTTTCGGCGAACGAATTGACGAGATAGCCGTCGGGGCCGGTTTCGCGCCACATCAGGCCTTCGGTCAGCCCGGCAACCCACATCGAGGCGGCGTAGAAAACGATGCCCAGCGTCGCCAGCCAGAAGTGCCAGTTGATCATGCGCACCGAATACATCCGCGTGCGCGCCCACAGCCGCGGCACCAGGTAATAGAGCGCGCCGAACGTGACCATGCCGTTCCAGCCCAACGCGCCTGAATGCACGTGACCGATCGTCCAGTCGGTATAGTGCGACAGCGAATTGACCGACTTGATCGACATCATCGGGCCTTCGAACGTGCTCATGCCGTAGAACGCGAGGCTCATCACGAACATGCGCAGGATCGGATCGGTGCGCAGTTTGTCCCACGCGCCGTTGAGCGTCATCAGCCCGTTGATCATGCCGCCCCAGCTGGGCATCCACAGCATGACCGAAAACACCATGCCCAGCGTCTGCGCCCAGTCGGGCAGCGCGGTATAATGCAAGTGGTGCGGGCCGGCCCAGATATAGAGGAAAATCAGCGCCCAGAAGTGGATGATCGACAGGCGATACGAATAGATCGGGCGATTGGCCTGCTTGGGCACGAAATAGTACATCATGCCCAGGAACCCGGCGGTGAGGAAAAATCCGACCGCGTTGTGCCCATACCACCATTCGATCAGCGCGCCCTGCACGCCGCCGGCCACCGAAATCGACCGGCTGCCGAACCAGCTGACCGGGATTGCCGCGTTGTTGACCAGATGCAGCATCGCCACGGTCAGGATGAACGACAGGTAGAACCAGTTGGCGACATAGATATGCGGTTCGGACCGGCGCAGGATCGTGAACACGAACACCGCCAGATAGCTGACCCACACGACCGTCAGCCAGAGATCGACGTACCATTCGGGCTCGGCATATTCCTTGCCCTGGGTAATCCCCATCAGATAGCCGGTGGCGGCCAGCACGATGAACAGCTGATACCCCCAGAACACGAAACGGGCGAGGCCGGGGAAGGCCAGCCTCGCCCGGCACGTGCGCTGGACCACGTAAAATGACGTGGCGATCAGCGCATTGCCTCCAAATGCAAAAATCACCGCCGACGTGTGCAAGGGGCGCAGGCGGCCGAAGCCGATATATTCAATCCCGAAGTTGAGCGCGGGAAACGCCATTTCAAGCGCGATGTACAAGCCGGCCAGAAACCCGGCCATGCCCCAGAACACCGTGGCAATGGTTGCCCAGCGGATCACTTCGTCATCGTATTTGCCCGGATCGGGCGAGCGCAGCACGCTGCGCGAGGCAGCATCGAAATCGCCCCCGCGCAAAGTCACGATCAGCCCGATCGCCGCCGCCGTGGCGCAGATCACCATATGGACTGCAAAACCCCGGTCGACCGACAGCGCGCACGCCGCCACGGCGAACACCAGCGCGGCGAACCACAGGCCCGCGCGCATCACAACCACTTCCATGGAGCCTTCCCTTCCATAGCCCATTTCGATGACCACCCCTGCGCGGGCCCCGGGGTAGCCGCATTGACACCGGTCAATTTTCTTCGGTCGCTGCAAAAGGGTGCGGCGCACTTGCAACATCACCAGATTGGGAAATCACAAGCCTGGCGAATTTTGCGCTCCGTCAATGCCGGGGCAAACCGGATGCCGCATCAGAACCTCCGAGGTTGCGGCCGAACAGGTAAGGTCAGCGAGGGGTTGGCCAGCCGCAGCAGCAGGAAGCGAACCATGAAGACAACACTCCGCCGCGCCTTGGGCGCCTGCCTTCTGGCCCCGGCACTGGCTGCCGCCGTTCCGGCGCTGGCCGACGATGCGCCCGCCGGAACCACGCAATCAGGCGGAAAATGGCCAGAAGGAAAATGGCAGGTCAAAGTGCTGGCCACCGCGGTCCTTGCCAATGGCAAGATCGGTGCGGTCGAATCGATCGACCCGTCGCTGGCAGCACTGGCGCCGTTTGCCGCGCCGCAGACCTTTGCCAGCAACAACCCGTTCACCCCGACGCTCGCGGTCGAGTATTTCTTCACCAAAAATATCTCGGTCGAAACGATCGCCGGGATCACCGCGCACCACGTCAATGGCCGCGATTCGCTCGATGGAACCAATCTGGTCAATCATATCCTGATCGTGCCGGCGACCGTAACGGTCAAATATCATCTCCCGCTGGGCCCGATCCGCCCATACGTGGGTGTAGGCCCGACCTGGTTCATCGTCACCGGCGGACGCCCCGGCGATACATCGAGCGCGCTCGGCGTGACCCGCAACACGCTGACCAGCAATCCGGGCATTGCGACGCAAGCCGGGGTCGATATTCCCATCGGCAAGACCCCGTTCAGCCTCGCGCTCGATGCCAAGAAGTACTGGGTCGATACCAAAGTCCGCTTCTTTGCGGGCAGCGCCGATGTGCTGACCACGCGGCTGAAGCTCGATCCGTGGGTGCTGAGCGCCGGCGTCGGCTATCGCTTTTGAAGGGTAGTGCGGTTCCCCGGTACCATCCCCGGGGAAGGTGGGCGGAACGCGCCGGAGTCTGGGATCCTCCGGAGCAGTTTCGCCCACCGCTTTGCACGAGCCACGGCCCCTCCCCCTTGTGGCGAGGGCTGCGGGAAAAATCTTTGCGGTTAGCCTGTTAGCGCTTCGAGCGCGCGGCGATCCAGCACTTCGACTTCGCGACGCGAGGGCAGGCCGATCACGCCGTCCTGTTTCAGCCGGGTGAACTGGCGACTGACAGTCTCGATGGTCAGCCCCAGCAAGTCGGCGATCTGCTGGCGCGAGAACGGCAGGGCAAAGCGGCTGGCCGGCGAGAGCACCGGTGCGCAACCGGTCTCGCCAAACCGGTCGGCCATTTCGAGCAGGAAAGTGGCGATCCGTTCGGACGCCGTCTTGCGCCCGAGCAGCATCATCCATGACCGCGTGCGATCGAGCTCGGCGAGCGTGCGTTCGAGCAACTTGTGTTCAAGCTCGGGGTGTTCGCGCGCGTAACGATCGAAATCGTTGCGCGCGAACACGCAGACTTTGGCGTCGGTCAGCGCGACCACGCTCGACCGGCTGGTCTGGCCGAACGGACGCCCGATGAAATCTGATGGATAGGCGACGCCGACAATCTGCTCGCGCCCGTCTTCGGTCGACGTGGTCAGCTTCAGAACGCCTTCGATCACATTGGCGACGAGCAGCGAATCATCGTCTTCCCAGATCAGCGATTCGCCGGCGGTGACCGAGCGCCGCCGCCCCATCGCGTTGAGCGCGAGCAGTTCGCGGTTGTCGAGGCCAGCGCAAATCGCGCGATTGCGGACAACGCATGTTTCGCAAGAGGACATGGAACACGCTGTATCAAACATTCCCGGCTGCGACAAATCCTGCATGCCTCTCATGCTATTACGCAAAAATAGGGCGGTCGGGAACTCCGACCGCCCGAGGTGGGGAGAAATTGGCGGAAGGACGACCTGTCAGGGGTAGTGACCGTTGCCCTTCCGTCGAAAACCGGTTTGGCAGCACGGGCCGGGCTTCGCTTTGATCAAAATCAAATGCGCGCAAGGAATGCGAACAACGCCTAATCCTGCAGTTCGGCCAAATCGTGATATTGCCCGCGGAAGAACAGCAAAGGCGTACCCTCGTCGCGCCGTCCAAGCGCTTCGACCGCGCCGACCACCAGCAGATGGTCGCCCACTTCGGTCACGCGCTCGGTCCGGCAATCGATCCAGGCGATCGCGTTTTCGAGCAGCGGTTGCCCGGCAGGCGTGTGGCCATGCGCCAGATCGGCAAATTTGTCGTCGGCGCGCGCGGCAAAGCGGCGGCACAGCGCGAGCTGGTCTGAACCCAGCACATTGACGCAGAACCGGCCGACCGGCGCGATCTGCGCCCACGAGCGCGATTTGCGATCGGGAAAAAACCCGACCAGCGCCGGATCGAGCGAAATCGACGTGAACGAGCCGATCACCATGCCGTGCCGCGCGCCTTCGCCATCGACCGCAGTGATCACCACCACCCCGGTCGGATACGCGCCAAGCACGCTGCGGAAGAGAGCCGGATCGATCATGTCCCTCCCCTGTCGCCAAGCCCGGCGCGGGTCAATTGCCTATTTTGCGCGGCGCCGTTTCGGGCATTGTCAGCAAGACCGGCAGCACGCAAGCCGCGACCACCACGATCATCATCCCCGGCGCCCAGGCGGCGTGCGTTGCATCGATCAGCCAGTGCGCCACCCACGGCGAAAGCCCGCCGAACACCGCGGTGGCCGAAGTCACGCCCAGCGCGAGACCGGACAGCCGGGCCCCGCCCGAAAACTGCTCGGCCGTGGCCGAAGCGGCAACCGCGCTCCACGATCCGCCGATCATTGCCAGCACCACCGCTCCGCCAAGTGCTGCGAGCGCACCGTCATGCGCCATGACCGGAAACAGCAGCGCCGGCAGCGCGGCGCCGACCAGCGCAATGCCGATCATCATCGGCCGGCGCCCGAACCGGTCGGACAGCGCGCCCGCGACGGGCGTGACCGCAATCACCATCAGTGCGGCGAGTGTCGACAGCCACAGCGCGGCCCCTTCGCGCATCGCGCCCGAGGCAACCAGAAACGCCGGCACATACGTAATCCCGACATAGTAGCACATCGACCCCATCGACGAGATCGAGAAGCCGCGCAGCACGCTCACGCGTTCGGCACCGAGCGCATGCGCCAGCGGGTTGGCATCGAGCCCCCCATGCGCCTCGCGGTCGAGAAATTCGGGCGATTCGGCCATATGCGAACGGCCGATCCAGATCGCCCCGGCAAGCGCCGCGCCGATCGCAAACGGCACCCGCCAGCCCCAGCTGTCGAGCGCTGCGGGCGGGAACGACCATACCACCAGCGCGCTGACCGCCGCCGCCAGCAACGCGCCCACTTCGCTTGCCGCCGAAGCCAGCGACGCGATCAGGCCGCGCCGCGCGGGCGGTGCGCCTTCGACCAGATAGGCCACCACGCCGGTGTATTCGCCGCCCACCGCAAAGGCCATCACGCAGCGCAATGCGAGCAGCAGCCAGCCCGCCAGCGGCCCCGCCATTGCGCGCGTAGGCAGGCAGGCGGTCGCGGCCATCGCCACGGTCATGACCGCCATCGACACCATCATCGCGCGCCGCCGGCCATGCCGGTCGCCAAACACGCCCAGCACCACCGCACCCAGCGGACGCATGACATAAGCAACCGCGAAACCTGCGAGTGCAACCCCGACCGACCCTGTTCCGCCGCCATAGAACACGCGTGCCAGCACGGTGACGAAATAGATGTAAAGCGTGAAATCGTACCATTCGACCACGGTCGAAATGGCGGCAATCCCCATCGAAGCGGGCGCCACCGGGGCAAGCACTGGAGACGGTTCGGACAACAACGGGCTCCACGGCAGGGAAAGACCAAAATCTGTCTTGCAAGTGTCCGGTTTCAGCACACCCGCGCCCGTTGTCATAGGGTTAAAAAGCCTTTACCTTTTCTAACACAAAAAGGGGGCGGATCGATGCGACACAAGATGGCGGCAGAAGCGGTCGGGACGTTCTGGCTGGTGTTTGGCGGCTGCGGGTCGGCTATTCTGGCCGCAGCCTTTCCGGCGCTCGGCATCGGCTTTGCCGGCGTGTCGCTCGCGTTCGGCCTGACGGTGCTGACAATGGCTTATGCGGTGGGCGGCATTTCGGGCGGCCATTTCAATCCGGCGGTGTCGCTGGGGCTCGCCGTCGCGGGGCGTTTTGAGTGGCGCGATCTCTTGCCCTACTGGATCGCGCAAGTGTTCGGTGCGGTGATGGCTGCGGCTGCGCTTTACGCGGTGGCCACCGGCAAACCGGGGTTTGTGCCGGGCGGATTTGCCTCGAACGGCTATGGCGCCTTGTCGCCCGGCCATTATTCGCTGTTCGCGTGCGCACTGATCGAAGTGATCCTGACCGCGGGCTTTCTGATCGTTATTCTCGGTTCGACCTCGCGCCTCGCCCCCGACGGGTTTGCCCCGATCGCGATCGGGCTCGCGCTTACGCTGATCCACCTCGTGTCGATCCCGGTGACCAACACTTCGGTCAATCCGGCACGCTCGACCGGCGTGGCTCTGGTCGCGCAGACCGATGCACTCGGCCAATTGTGGCTGTTCTGGCTCGCCCCGCTGGCCGGCGCTGCGCTCGGCGCGCTGATCTGGCGGCATCTGCTGACAAGCTACGAAGCCGAATAATTCCTCCCCGTTCCGGGGAGGATAAGCGCGCTATTCCTCGCCCATCCGGAGCGCCGCGATAAAAGCTTCCTGCGGTATCTGCACGCTGCCGTATTCGCGCATGCGCTTTTTGCCTTCTTTCTGCTTGTCGAGCAGCTTCTTCTTCCGACTGATGTCGCCGCCATAGCATTTGGCGGTAACGT
>CAITOD010000085.1 GCA_903893935.1 uncultured Sphingomonadales bacterium | reverse complement strand
TGCGCAACCGCACCGGCTATACCGAAGCGCGCAACCAGCGCCGCATCGACCAGGCATTGACCGAATTGTCGCGCCGCGTGGGCTTCCGCATCGCCAGCGGCTTGTCCGAACGCGTGATCTATCGCGAACTGTTCCCGAGCGGTCTGACACTGCTCGACAAAGGCCACCTGGGCGAATTGGGCACCAGCCATCTGGTGGCGCGGCAGGAATTGCGCACGCTGATCGCCGGGCTGAAACTGCCCGTGCCGCAAGGTATGGGCCAGCTGGCGCTCGAAGGCGTGGTATGATCCTGCGCCTTGCCGAGTGGGCCCTGCTCGGCAGTTTGCTGATCCGCTTCATGACCGGGCAATGGCCCTGGGTGTTATGGCAGGCGCGCGATGCGGATGTCCGTGAAAAGCGCGCGCGCGCGCTGCTCGGCGTGGCGCCCGACGCGGATCGCGACGCTATCATCGATGCGCACCGCCGGCTGATCACGCGCGTGCACCCCGATCGCGGCGGCAGCAACGAAGCGGTGCACGAAGCCAACGATGCGCGCGATATGCTGCTCGCCCGGCTCGGCCCCGCCAACCGGGCCTGATCGGCTTGGCTGAGCGCGGCCATCGCTTTCACGCCAGCCTGTTGCGCGAATACGATATGCGCGGGGTCTGGGGCGAAACGCTTGGGCTCCGCGACGCCTGGGCAGTCGGGCGCAGCTTTGCCGAATGCGTGCGCGGGAACGGTGGATCGTGCGTCGCGGTGGCGCGCGACGGGCGGCTGAGTTCGCCCGCGCTCGAAAACGCGCTGGTCGATGGCTTGCGCGACGGCGGGATCACGGTGCAGCGGATCGGCATCGCCCCCACGCCGCTGCTCTATTACGCGGTCGCCTCAAGCGAGCAGGTGCACGGCGGCATAGAGGTAACCGGCAGCCACAATCCCAAACAGCACAACGGCTTCAAGATGGATCTTGGGGGGCAGCCATTCTTTGGCCAGCACATAGTCGAACTGGGGCGGATCGCCCGCACCGGCGGCTGGCGGCAGGGGCTCGAGCGTGGCGGGCTCTGCGAAATCGATCTGTCCGAAGCCTATGTGGCGCGCATCCTCCACGCGCTCGACGGCATAGACCCGGCCCGGCTCGAACGCTTGCGCATCGGCTGGGACGCGGGCAACGGCGCCGCCGGGCCGCTGATCGAGCGGCTGGTGCAGCACGTACCCGGCCGGCACACGCTGTTTTACACCACTGTCGACGGCAACTTTCCCAACCATCATCCCGATCCCACCGAAGTCGAAAATCTGGGCGATCTGATCGCGGCTGTCGCGGCGGGAAAGATCGATTTCGGTTTTGCCTTTGACGGCGATGGCGACCGGCTCGGCGTGGTCGACGGGCGCGGGCGCGTGCTGTGGGGCGACCAGATCCTGCTGATCCTCGCGCAAGACCTGCTGCGCACGCGCCCGGGCGCGCGGATCATGGCCGATGTCAAATCGAGCCAGGTGCTGTTCGACACAATCGCCGCAGCGGGCGGCCACGCGCTGATGGCACCGACCGGGCACTCGCTGATCAAATCCGGAATGAAGCAAACGGGCGCCGTGCTCGCCGGCGAAATGACCGGGCACCTGTTTTTCGCCGACGACTACTACGGCTACGACGATGCGCTCTACGGCGCGCTGCGTCTGCTCGCGGCCTGCGCGCGATCGGGCCAGTCGCTCACCGCCTGGCGCGACGCGATGCCCGAAACCCACGCCACGCCCGACTTGCGCTTTGCCGTTCCCGGCCACGACCCGGTGGAAGTCGTTGCCGCGATCATCGCGGCGCTGCGTGCAGACCACGTGCCGTTCGACACCACCGATGGCGCCCGTGTGACCACACCCGACGGCTGGTGGCTGCTGCGCGCCTCGAACACCCAGGCGCTGCTGACCGCGCGCGCCGAAAGCCTGACTGCGGCGGGGCTGGAACGGCTGCTGGCCGGTCTTGATGCGCGGTTGGCGGCGGTGGGGGTGCGGCGGTAGGGCCTCCGGCAGACTATCAGGCCGCTTCGCGGCGGGATGCAACGGCTCGCTGACGCACGGTGCAAGACATTCAAGGGATGCAAGGGCCGCTGGCCCTTGCCCGCCGGAGGCAAAACCAACAGGCTCTTGCAAAACGCAAGCGAATCCCGCCACATGCCCCGCGCAGCGGCAGTCGGGGGATCAATGCTCGTCGGAATCGATCTGGGGACGACCAATTCGGCCGTCGGCATCTGGCGCGACGGCAAAGCGGAGCTGGTCCCCAATGCGCTGGGCGAGCTGCTGACCCCCTCGGCAGTGGCAATCCGCCCCGATGGCACGATAGTGACGGGCGCGGCCGCGCTGTCGCGCATGGCGATGGCCGGCGAGATGGTGGCCACCAGTTTCAAGCGCTACATGGGCACCGACCATCGCGTGCGTCTGCACAAGCAGAGCTTTTCGGCCGAAGAGCTCTCGTCGCTGGTCTTGCGCGCGCTGTGCGACGATGTCGCCGCGGCAACCGGCGAGCGCCCGACCGAGGCGGTGATCACCGTGCCCGCCTATTTCAACGACCGGCAGCGCCGGGCGACGCGCCGCGCGGGCGAACTCGCCGGGCTGACCGTGCGCCGCCTGCTCAACGAACCGACTGCGGCCGCGATCGCATTCGGGTTGATGGACCGCCAGGAGCGCGAACCCTTTCTGGTGTTCGACCTTGGCGGGGGCACGTTCGACGTGTCGATCGTCGAAATGTTTGCCGGTATTATCGAAGTGCGTGCTTCGGCCGGTGACAACCGGCTCGGCGGCGACGATTTCAACCACGCGCTGGTGGCCGCCTGGCGCGACCGGCTCGATCCGGCGGGCAGCTTGCGCGCGGTGCCCCACGCCGATGCGCTGTTGTTCGAAGCCGCCGAACGCACCCGGCGCGCGCTGTCCGAGCGCGCCGAGGTCGAATTTGCCGTGACGGCGGGCGAGCGCCGGCTGAGTGTGCCGGTAACCGAAGACGCGTTTGAACAGGCGGTGGCACCGCTGCTGCGGCGCTTGCGCGATCCGCTGGCGCGCGCGCTGCGCGACAGCGCGATCCAGGCCGACAGTTTGTCCGACGTGGTGCTGGTGGGCGGGGCAACGCGCATGCCGGTGGTGCGCCGCGCGATCACGCGACTGTTCGGCCGGTTTCCCAATGCGCGGGTCCACCCCGACGAGGCGGTGGCGCTGGGTGCGGCCATGCAGGCCGGGCTGATCGCGCGCGCCGGCGGGCTTGAAGAAATCCGCATCACCGATGTCTGCCCGTTCACGCTCGGCATCGAACGCGGCACGCGCGACACCAACGGGGCGCTGCGCGAGGGCCTGTTTTCGCCGATTATCGAACGCAACACCCCGGTTCCGGTCAGCCGGATGCAGCGCTATTTCACGATCGCCGAAAATCAGCAGGTGATCAGGCTGCGCATCTTTCAGGGCGAAGCGCGCGAAGTTTCGGGCAATGTCAAACTGGGCGAACTCAGCATTGCAATCCCGCCGCGGCCCGCCGGCGAGGTAAGCTGCGATGTGCGCTTTACTTACGACAGCAGCGGCTTGCTCGAAGTCGATGTCGCGGTGCCGCTGACCGGCGAGACGCGCAATCTGGTGATTATCGACGAGGAAGACCGACGCGCGATCGACGATCTCGACAAACGGCGCGCGGTGCTTGCCGCGCTCAAAGTTCACCCGCGCGAGGATGCCGCGATTCAGGCGCTGCTGGCGCGCGCCGAGCGGGCCTACGAAGATCACCTGGGCATGGGCCGCAATATGGTCGGCGAATGGCTGCTGGCGTTCACCCGTGCGCTCGACACGCAAGACCCGCGCTTGATTGCCGAAGCTGTCAACGGCCTGACTGCCAATCTCGACCAGCTCGATCGCGAGCAGCCGCTGTGACCCCGCGAGCAGCCTGGAACGAGCTGCGGTTGGGAGCGGATAGCGATGCCGCAGCGGTGCGGCAAGTCTATGCCGATCGCTTGCGCGGGATGGACCCGGATACCGATCCGGCCGGCTTTGCGCGCTTGCGCGCCGCGCGCGATGTGGCGCTCGCCGATATCCGGCGGCGCGAGGCGCAGGTGGCGAGGCCGGTCGACGATCCTGCGATCGATATCGATGACGCGCTCGAGGAAGTGGCGGCGCGCGAGCAATCGTCAGCGTGGCCGCATGCCGCGCCGAACGTCGCGCTGCCCGTTCCGCCCGGCGTTGTAGTAGCGCGCAACGATGCGCCCGAGAGCCCGCCCCCCCCTGCCGCCGGTGCGGCAACCGGGCCCGCCGAGACCCCGCTGACAATCCGCGCTCCGGCATTCGCTGCGCCGGTGATCGAGGTG
>CAITOD010000084.1 GCA_903893935.1 uncultured Sphingomonadales bacterium | reverse complement strand
GCGGGCGCCGCAGAAGCCCCCGGATGTCCGAAGCGCAAGAAAACCCGCGCATTTTCAACCAGGTCGACAGGTCATCGAGCATGGTCTTGACGCAGGCGGGGCCGTGGCGCAGCGGCGCGCTGGTGGTCATCACCACGTCCGCGCCGGCCAGCAGATATTTGATCACCTCGTCGGCACTCTCGACCCCGGTGCCGGCGGCCAGCGAAACCGGACCCAAACGGCCCGACAATTCCGCCAGCCACAGCAGTCCCAGCCGGATTTCGCCGGCACTGCTCAGCGCCAGATCGTTCTTCCAGCCGAGGCGCACCAGGTCGATATCGGGCTGGTAGAGCCGGTTGAACAACACCAGCCCGTCCGCGCCGGCATGTTGCAGATAGCGCGCCATCGCGCTGAACGCCGAGAAATGGGGATGCAGCTTGACCGCCAGCGGGATTTTCACCTGAGCGCGAACTGCGCCGACCAGCGCCACGCAATCGGCCTCGGCTTCACTGCCGGTAACGGCGGGGTTGCTGGCGATCCGGTAGATGTTGAGCTCGATCGCGCTGGCCCCGGCATCTTCCATCAGTTTGGCGTAATCGATCCAGCCCGCCGTGGTGGAACCGTTGAGGCTGGCGATCACCGGAATGTCCACAGCCGCCCGCGCCCGCGCGATCAGGTCGAGATAACCACTCGGTCCGGTATTGTAGGCGATGGCGGCGGGAAAATACGAGCCGGCCTCGGGCGAGCTGTCGGCGCCGACAGCGACCAGCGCTTCGGTCAGGCGTTCCTCGGCGCGAATCTGTTCCTCGAACAGCGATGGCAGCACCACCGCGCCGGCGCCGGCATCCTCGAACTGGCGGATGCTCGCAACCTCCCCGGTCAGCGGCGAGGCCGAGGCGATGATCGGGCTGCGCAGCGGCAGGCCGCAATAGGTGGTGGTCAGGTCCATGTCCGCTCAGCCTTTGACGTCGGGATGGAAACGCGAACCATCGCGGGCGGCGAGTGCCTCGTATTGCGCATAGCGTTCCAGCGCGGCGGCCTGGGCCGCTTCCAGCACGCTGGCGGCCTCCTTTGGCCTGATGCTGGCCATGCTGCGATAGCGCAGCTCGTTGTAGGCATAGTCCTTCAGCGGGATCGTTGGGCGCGGCGAGTCGAGCCGGAACGGGGCCTCGCCGGCATTGCGCATCGCCGGATTGTAGCGGAACAACGGCCAATAACCGCTGGCGGTGGCCAAGTCCTGCTGGCGCATGCCGAAGCGCAGGTCGAAGCCGTGGGCGATGCAGTGGCTGTAGGCGATGATCAGCGATGCACCCGGCCACGCCTCGGCCTCGCGAAACGCCAGCAGCGTCTGTTGCGGATTGGCGCCCATCGCCACCTGTGCGACATAGACGTTGCCATAAGCGATCGCCTGCATGGCGATGTCCTTGCGCGCCATGCGCTTGCCGGCGGCGGCGAACTTGGCGACCGCGCCGAGCGGCGTCGCCTTGGACGCCTGCCCGCCGGTGTTGGAATAGACCTCGGTGTCGAGCACCAGCACATTGACGTCGCGCCCTGTCGCCAGCACGTGATCGACCCCGCCCGAACCGATGTCGTAAGCCCAGCCGTCGCCACCGACCAGCCAGATGCTGCGGCGCACGAGGTGATCGAGCACCGATGCCAGGTCGAGCGCACGCGGATCGTCGTCCAGCGTCGCCAGCCGCCGCCGCAATTCAGCCACGCGCCCGCGCTGCGCTGAAATTTCGGATTCGCGGATTTGCGGCGCCGAGATCAATTCGTCGATCAGCGGCTGGCCAATTTGTTCGGCCAGTTCGCCGAGCAGCCGCGCGGCCATCGCCAGTTGCATGTCGGCGGCCAGGCGGAAGCCCAGCCCGAACTCGGCATTGTCCTCGAACAGCGAGTTCGACCACGCCGGGCCGCGTCCATCCTGGTTTTTGGTCCACGGCGTTACCGGCAGGCTGCCGCCATAGATCGACGAGCAGCCGGTGGCATTGGCGATCTGCAAGCGATCGCCGAACAGCTTCGACAGCAGGCCGAGATAAGGCGTCTCGCCGCAGCCGCCGCACGCCCCGGAGAACTCGAACAGCGGCTCCAGGAATTGCACCCCGCGCACGGTGGCGAAATCGACCAGGGTGCGGTCGTTGACGGGCAGCGTCTCGAAATAGGCGATATTGGCCCGTTCCGCTTCCAGTACCGGTACCTTGGGGGCCATGTTGATGGCTTTTTTGTCAGGCACGCTGGGGCTGTGCGACGGGCAGACCTCGACGCAGATGCCGCAGCCGGTGCAATCCTCCACGTAGAATTGCAGGGTGAAGCGGCTGTCGGGATAGCCCCGCGCGTTGACCGGGGCCGACTGGAAGCTGGCGGGCGGCGTGGCAGGCTCGGCCAGTTCGGCAATGTCGAAGAAGCGCGAGCGGATCACCGAATGCGGGCAGGCGATCACGCATTGGCCGCATTGGATGCATAGGTCGGCATCCCAGATCGGCACCTCGTCCGAGACATTGCGTTTTTCCCATGCGGAAGTGCCGCAAGGGAAGGTGCCATCGACGGGCATCGCGCTGACCGGCAATTCGTCGCCGCGTCCGGCCATGACTTCGGCGGTGAAACTCTGGACGAATGCCGGCGCCTTGGCCGAGACGGTGGGTGGACGCTCGAAGGTGCTGGTCGCCGCTTGTGGTACCACGACTTCACTCAGATGCGCGAGTGTATCATCGACGGCAGCGATGTTCTTGGCCACTACGTCGGCGCCCTTGAGGTCGTAGCTTTCGTGGATCATCGCTTTGATGCGCGCGATCGCCTCGGCGCGCGGCAACACCCCTGAAATCGCGAAGAAACAGGTTTGCAGCACGGTGTTGATCCGGCCACCCAGCCCGGCGGCTTCGGTCACCTTCGAGGCGTCGATCACGAACAGCCGGATGTGCTTGTCGAGGATGCCCTGCTGCAGTGAGCGCGGCAGGTGCGCCCAGGTCTGTTCAGGCGGATAGGGGCAGTTGAGCAGCAGCGTGGAGCCGGGTGCGGCCAGTTTCAGGATATCGACCCGCTCGACAAAGCTGAACTGGTGGCAGCCGACGAAGCTGGCCTGCGCGATCAGGTAGGGGGCTTCGATCGGGCGCGGTCCGAACCGCAGGTGCGAGACGGTCTGGGCGCCGGATTTATGCGAATCATAGGCGAAATAGCCTTGGGCATAGCGGTCCGCATCCTTGGCCAGGATCTTCACGCTGCCCTTGTTGGCGCCGACAGTGCCGTCCGAACCCAGCCCGTAGAACACGGCGCGCACGACATCGTCGGCTTCGATCGAAAAGGCATGGTCGACCGTCAGGCTGGTGCCGCTGACATCGTCGTTGATGCCGACGGTGAAGCCGTTCTTCGGGTCGGGCTTCGTCAATTCGTCGAACACCGCCTTGACCATCGCCGGGGTGAATTCCTTCGACGACATCCCATAGCGCCCGCCGATCACGCGCGGCATCGTCGCGCGCTGGCCGTTGGCGACGGCTTGCGCCAGGGTGGTGACGACATCGAGGTACAGTGGCTCGCCGGTCGAGCCCGGCTCCTTGGTGCGGTCGAGCACGGCGATGGCCTTGACCGTGGCGGGCAGCGCAGCGAGGAAATGCTCCGCCGACCACGGGCGGTAGAGGCGC
>CAITOD010000083.1 GCA_903893935.1 uncultured Sphingomonadales bacterium | reverse complement strand
TAGAGCACAACCTTGCCAAGGTTGGGGTCGAGGGTTCGAATCCCTTCGCCCGCTCCAGTTGCCATTTTGGCCGACCGCCCGACCGTGAAAAACGAGCCGCGATGTCGTGCGCAAATCCAGATATTGTCACAAAGCCGTAAAGGTCGACGCGCTAACACGCCGCTCCGATGTCTGAACACCGATGTCGGCTTCATCCAGACCGTCAGCCCCGCACACCGGATCATTCAGCAAGCGCGATGGCCCATAGCATTCTCCGTCATGCGCGCGCGCGGTTCGCCGGGGTGCGTGTCCGCGCGCAGCGCAGCCGTGTCCGCCGATGATGCAGGGCCCGCCGCAGCGCGAGATCGACATGCTGCTGGCGCAGTTGCGCCATGGCCGGTTCGCGGCGGTCGTTGCCGGGGCGCAGGCGCTGGTGCGGCAGTTTCCGCAATCGGCGCTGTTGTGGAGCATTCTGGGCAGCGCCGGCGCGCAGAGCAACCGGATGGACCTTGCGGCGGCTGCGTTCGGCGAAGCCAACCGGCTGCACCCGGACCAGTTCCAGACGCTCAACAATCTGGGCAATGTGCTGCAATATCAGGGCAAACTCGTCGAAGCGATCGCCTGCTACCGGCGCGTGCTGGTGCTGCGGCCGGGGCTTGCCGAAACCACGTTCAATCTCGGCAATGCGCTGCTCGCCACCGGGCAGGCAACCGAAGCGATTGCCTGCCTCCGTCAGGCGCTGGCGATCAAACCCGATCTGGTGGGTGCGCTCGGCAGCCTCGGCAATGCCTTGCGCGATCAGGGCAAGGCCGAAGAAGCGATCGCCTGCTATCGCCGCGCGCTCGCGATCAATCCCGGGCTCGCCGATGTGGACTTCAGCCTGGCCACCGTGCTGCAGGATCAGGGGCGTATCGACGAAGCAATCGCCGCTTACCGCCGCGTGCTCGCCGCGCGACCCGACATTGCCGAAGTGCATTACAATCTGGGCCACGCTTTGCAGCAGCAGGGCAGGATTGAAGAGTCGCTTGGCTGTTACCGGCGCGCCTTGCAGCTCAGGCCCGATCTGGCCGAAGCGCACAGCAATCTGGCCAATGGCTTGCGCGAACTGGGCCAGCTTGACGAAGCGGCCGCGCACTATCAGCACGCGCTGACGCTCGATCCCGGTCGGGCCGAGGCGCTGTGCAGCCTGGGCAACGTGCTGCAGCAGCTCGCGCGCCTCGACGCGGCGATCGATTGCTACACCCGCGCCCTGGCGCTCAACCCCGGCTTTGCCGAAGCGCATACCGGGCTGGGCGACGCGCTGCGCGACCAGGGCCGCCTCGATGAAGCGCTCGCCGGTTACCGCAACGCGCTGGCGTGCAAGCCCGATCTGGCTTTTGCCAAAGCGCAAATGCTGCATCAGCAATACCATATGTGCGACTGGCAGGGTTTTGCGCAGCTTGCCGCCGATTGCGCGGCGCTGGGGTCGCAGCCGCAGGGCGTGCCGCCGTTTTGCCTGCTGTCGCTGGCCGATGATGCCGCCTTGCAATTGCGGCTGGCGCGGATCTGGGCCGATGAAACCTGCAAGCACAAGGCGCCGGCGATCGCGGCACGCCCGACGGCGCGGCCGCAGCGGTTGCGGATCGGCTATTTCAGCGCGGACTTTCACGATCACGCCACGCTGTTCCTGATGGCCGGGCTGCTGCGCGCGCACGACCGCGCGCGGTTCGAAGTCTGTGCCTACAGCTATGGCCGCGATCCGGCGGGCGATCTGGGTGAACGCGCACGCCGCGATGTCGACCGGTTCATCGACATTGCCGGCCAGCCCTCGCGCGCAGTGGCCGATCTGGTGCATGGGCACGGGCTTGATATCGCGATCGATCTCAAGGGCTATACCGCGCATGGCCGGCTCGATCTGTTCCAGTACCGGCTCGCGCCGGTGCAGATCAGCTATCTGGGCTATCCCGGGCCGCTGGGCGCCGATTTCATCGATTACATTGTCGCCGATCCGGTGGTCATCCCCGACGCGGCGCGCGCGTTTTACAACGAAAGCGTGATCCGGCTGCCGCACAGCTATCAGCCCAACGACAACACGCGCGCCATCGCCGCAACGCAAACCGGTCGCGCAGATTTTGGTCTGCCCGAACACGGTGTGGTGCTGTGCTGTTTCAACAACAGCTACAAGATCACCCCGCGCGAGTTCGACATCTGGATGCGGCTGCTGGGGCGGGTCGAAGGCAGCGTGCTGTGGCTGCTCAAAGCGAACCGCTGGTGCGAGGACAATCTGCGCCGCGAAGCCGCCGCGCGCGGCATCGCGCCCGAACGGCTGGTGTTCGCCGAGCGGGTGGGGCAGGCCGAACATCTGGCGCGGCACAAGCACGCCGACCTGTTTGTCGACACGTTCAACTGCAACGCGCACACCACATCGAGCGATGCCTTGTGGGCAGGGCTGCCGGTGGTGACGCGCGCAGGCCAGCAGTTTGCGGCGCGCGTCTCGGCAAGCCTGCTCACCGCGGTCGGGTTGCCCGACCTGATCACGCACAGCGATGCCGATTATGAAGCGCTGATTTTTGCGCTCGCGACCGACCCGGCGCGGCTGGCCGCAATCAGGGCGAGGCTTTCTGCCAACCGGCTGACCCAGCCGCTGTTCGATACCGTGCAATACACACGCCACTTCGAGGCCGGGCTGGAACGGGCTTACGAGCGCTATTTTGCCGGGCTCGCGCCGCACGATATCCAGGTCGCGCCATAGCGTGCGTCGGCGGTGCCTTCGCCGCACGTCTGGCGCGAAAATGACGGCGATCCCGGGATCGGGATTGTGCAATCCTTAATGTCGGGAGGGTAATGCGGGCGCAGCGGCGTTACCAGGGTGTGCAATGTTTTCGCTTCGGCAGATTGCTATCGAGATCGATCCTGTCCGTCCCGATGATTGCGGCGAGGCGATCTATCACCGTTTCAAAAGCGATCCGGATTGCCCCCTGCTGGCGGTGATCGATGGCGAACGTCGCCCGATCGGACTGATCGAACGCAACGCGTTCCTGGTGCGGCTGGCGGGTCCATACGGGCGATCGGTTTACGGTGAACGGCCGATCAGCCTCCTGATGGACCCGGCGCCGCTGCTGGTCGATGCGGCGACTGACAGCGGCGATTTCGCGCAGCACGCGTTGAAGAGCCATTCGGGCGAGCTGATCAAAGGCTTCATTGTTGTCGAGAATGAACGCTACCTAGGTGTCGGCGCGATCATCGATCTGCTCAAAGCGACGATGGCAGAACGCGCCGCCAACGAAGAAAAGTTGCGCGATCTTGCCGAAAATCTCAAGAAATCGAGCATCGATGCCGAACGCCAGCGGCGCTTTGCCGAGGCGGTGATCGAACACATTCCCTCGCTGGTGGCTGTCCGGTCGGCGCGCACCGGCGCTTATGTGCTCGCCAACCAGGCCGGCGTGTCGATGCTGGGGATTGCGCGCGAACAGCTCGTCGGCAAGACCGTCGGCGAAATCAAACCGGCCGTGCTGGGGCGCCAGCTGAAAAATGCCAATGCGCTGCTCGGCGGGCTGCCGCCGGCGACCCAGCGCGAAATTCCGTTCGAATTGCACCATGCCGACAAGCATCGCCTGCTGCGCATCGCCCAGATTCCGGTGGCGATGCCCGATGACGATCCGCTCGTGCTGACCGTAGCCGAAGATGTAACCGATGCCAGCCGCGCGCTGTCGCGCATCGAGCAACTGGCGCATTTCGACGTGCTGACCGGATTGCCCAATCGCGCCGCGTTCCAGGACAAGCTCGAAGAGACTTTGCGGCTGGTCGATCATTCGGGGCAGATTGGCGGCGCCATGCAGGCCGCGCTGATCTTTGTCGATATCGACCGGTTCAAGAGCGTCAACGATCAGTTCGGCCATTCGGCAGGCGATGCGCTGTTGCAGGAAGTGGCCGGGCGCCTGAAAAGCGTGATGCGCGCCGAAGCGTTCGCGGCACGGCTGGGCGGCGACGAATTCGCCGCGATCATCACCGCACCCGATGTCGAAAAGACGTCCGGGATCATTGCCGAGCGGCTGACCCGGCTGCTCGCCCAGCCGTTCCATTGTGCCGGCCGCAGCGTGCATCTTGGCGGCAGTGTCGGCATTGCGCTCTATCCGCGCGACGCGCGCCGGGCCGAAGACCTTATCCAGCACGCCGACATGGCGCTGTACCGCGCCAAGGCCGATGGCAAGGGCACCTGGCGCCGGTTCAATCCGGCTATGCAGGCGAGCCTGCTGCAGAAAAACGAGTTCGAATACCAGTTGCGCCATGCCTTGCAGAACGGCGAGATCGCGGGGCATTTCCAGCCGATCTACGATCTCGCGCGGCGTGCAGTGGTGGGCTTTGAAGCGCTGATGCGCTGGAATCATCCCGAACTCGGCGCGATATCGCCCGCACGCTTCATTCCGGTTGCAGAAGAGACCGGGCTGATCGGCCCGCTGGGCGACTGGATTTTTCGCGAGACCTGCAAGATGGCGATGCGGTTGCCGGGCGACATGCGCGTGGCGGTCAACATGTCGGCGGTGCAGTTCCGCCTGCCCGGGTTCGTCGCTTCGGTCGTACACGCGCTGGCCATATCGGGGCTGGCGCCAAACCGGCTCGAAATCGAAGTGACCGAAAGCGCGTTCATCCACGACGAGGACCAGGCGCTCAGGATTATTCACGCGCTGCGCGATCTGGGCGTGCGGATCGCACTCGACGATTTCGGCACCGGCTTTGCATCGCTCGCCTATCTGCACCGCCTGCCGTTCGACAAGATCAAGATCGATCAGAGCTTTGTCCAGGGCCTGCCCGACAACAAAGCCTCTACCGCGATCATTTCGGCGGTAGCGACGCTGGCACAACGGCTGGGCATGGACACCACCGCCGAAGGCGTCGAAACCATCGAGCAGTTGCAAGCGGTTGCAGCACTTGGCTGCACCGAAGTGCAGGGCTATCTGATCGGATATCCCACCGCCGATCCGCTCGCCAGCCTGGCGGTGAACGACACCGTGGCCAAAGTGGCGTGATCCGCGACGGAATTGCCCGATAACCATTTTGCATGGCGCCTGCGCCGAGGTTCGGCCATAACCCCCGCAACGGCCATGCGCCAGGCGCGGCAAGACGGGGGGACGGCAGTTGGCGGCGACACACGAACCGGCATTGGACAAAGCCGGCGGGCAGGAAGATGACAGCCTGTTCGATCTGCCGCCGATACCGCTGCGCTGGCTGGCACTGGGCGTGGCCGCGCTCGCCATCCTGACCACCTATTACGAAACCGATGCGATCGGCGAAGTGGCCGATCTGCTGATCCGCCAGCGCGGCTTTTCGCAAAGCCAGATCGGCAGCCTCAACGCGGCGATCTATTGGCCAAGCGTCGTGCTGGCGCTGGTCGGCGGCGTGCTGATCGATCGCTATGGCGCGGCGCGCATGGCGGTGTGGACCGCGGCGGTGGGCGTGATCGGCGCGTGCCTGACCGCGATTGGCGATCCTTATTGGGTGATGTGGCTGGGGCGGCTGATTTTCGGCGTGGCCGAAGGGGCCATTTTCATGGCGCTGATTGCCGGGCTGGCGCTGTGGTTTCCGCGTCGGGGGCTGGCGTTTGCAACCGCATGCTGGTTGTCGATGGCGCGCGTCGGATCATGGGCGTGCAACCTCTCGTCGATCTGGGCCAAGCCGCTCTACGACAGCGGCTGGCAGGCGCCGTTATGGCTGGGGGCGGGGTTGTCTGCGCTGGGGCTGGCGGCGGCCACGGTGTTCTGGTTGCTCGAACCGCGCCGGCCGATCCGCCCGGCAGCGCCTGCACAGCGCGCGGCCGTGGCGCGCCCGCACGGCTGGGCGCGGCTGCGGTTCGGGGTGTCTTACTGGTATATCCTCGCGCTCCACGTGCTCTATGCATCGGTGTTCTTTCCGTTCCGGCAGACCTATGCGGTCGAATATCTGCAACATGCCAAACATCTTACGCTGCAAGCGGCCGGGCTGCTCAATTCCGAGGTGTTTCTCGCCGCGATCGTGGCAACGCCGGTGTTCGGGCTGCTCGCCGACCGGTTCGGCCATCGCGCGCTGATGCTGGTGTTCGGCACCGTGCTGCTGCCGGTGACGCTGGCGGTCCTGGCGCTGACCGACCTGTCACCGTGGCTGTCGACCGTGCTGATGGGGATAAGCTGGTCGCTGGTGCCGGCGGTGATCTGGCCGGCGACGACGATGATCGTGCGCCGCGAACAACTGGGCACCGCGCTGGGTCTGATCACGCTGATCCAGGCGCTGGGCATCGGCGCGTCGAACCTGGGCGCGGGCTATTTCGCCGATCGCGCCGGGGCAGGGCCGGGCAACCCGGCGGGCTATGACGCGGTGCTGCTGTTCTTTGGCGTGGTCAGCCTGGCCGCGCTCGCCTCGGTGGTGATGCTGTGGCGGCACGAGACCGGGCCCAATGGCCACGGTCTCGAAAAACCTAGCCGATGAGGTGCGAGTTGGTGATGGTCAGCTGGAACAGCGCAGATCG
>CAITOD010000082.1 GCA_903893935.1 uncultured Sphingomonadales bacterium | reverse complement strand
GTCTATTACGGCCAGTGTTCGGAACTGTGCGGCGTGCGCCACGGCTACATGCCGATCGTGGTCGAAGCGCTGCCCAGGGCAAAATTCGAAGCGTGGGTGAAAGCCCAGGGCGGAACGGTTGGAGCAAGCGCTTCGGCTGCGCCCAAAACTGCCGCAGCGGCGCCCGTCAAGCCCGCCGCCTGACACCATTTTCGAAAGCGAGAGTTGCTCCGTCATGGCCTCCATTCCTGCTGACCACGAAGCTCTGCATGCGCACGACCACGATGCGCACGATCACAAGCCCGCCTTTTTTGCGCGCTGGTTCATGTCCACCAACCACAAGGACATCGGCACGCTCTATCTGATTTTCGCGATTTTCGCGGGTGTCATCGGCGGTGCGGTGTCGGGCATCATGCGCGCCGAACTGGCGCATCCGGGCATCCAGTACCTCGGGCACGTGGCCGCGTTCCTTGGCGAGAAGAACCCGTCGTTCGACCAGCAGCTTCACTTGTGGAACGTGCTGATCACCGCGCACGGGCTGATCATGGTGTTCTTCATGGTCATGCCCGCGCTGATCGGCGGGTTCGGCAACTGGTTCGTTCCGTTGATGATCGGCGCGCCCGACATGGCGTTCCCGCGCATGAACAACATTTCGTTCTGGCTGACGGTCGCCGGCTTCTGCTCGCTGATGTTCTCGGCTTTCGTGCCGGGTGGCGTGGGCAACGGCGCGGGCACCGGATGGACAGTCTATGCCCCGCTGTCGACTTCGGGTTCGCAAGGCCCGGCGGTTGATTTCGCGATCTTCTCGCTGCACCTCGCGGGTGCGGGCTCGATCCTTGGCGCGATCAATTTCATCACCACGATTTTCAACATGCGTGCGCCGGGCATGACGCTGCATCGCATGCCGTTGTTCGTCTGGTCGGTGCTGGTCACCGCGTTCCTTCTGCTGCTGGCGCTGCCGGTGCTGGCGGCCGCGATCACCATGCTGATTACCGACCGCAATTTCGGCACGACGTTCTTCGATCCGGCCGGCGGCGGTGACCCGATCCTGTACCAGCACTTGTTCTGGTTCTTCGGGCACCCCGAAGTCTACATCATGATCCTGCCCGGTTTCGGCATCATCAGCCAGATCGTCTCGACGTTCTCGAAAAAGCCGGTGTTCGGCTACCTCGGCATGGCTTACGCGATGGTCGCGATCGGGGTGGTCGGCTTCATCGTGTGGGCGCACCACATGTACACCACCGGGCTCGACGTCGACACCAAGATGTATTTCACCGCTGCGACTATGGTGATCGCGGTGCCCACCGGCATCAAGATCTTCTCGTGGATCGCGACGATGTGGGGCGGTTCGATCGAATTCAAATCGCCGATGGTCTGGGCGATCGGGTTCATCTTCCTGTTCACCGTCGGCGGCGTGACCGGCGTGGTGCTCGCCAACGGCGGCATCGACGACAACCTGCAGGATACGTATTACGTGGTGGCGCACTTCCACTACGTGCTGTCGCTCGGCGCGGTTACCTCGCTGTTTGCCGGGTTCTACTACTGGTTTCCCAAGATGAGCGGCCGCTGGCACAGCGAATTCCTGTCGAACCTGCAGTTCGCGTTCTTCTTCGTCGGCGTGAACCTGCTGTTCTTTCCGATGCATTTCCTCGGGTTGCAGGGCATGCCGCGCCGCTATCCCGATTATGCCCCGGCGTTTGAACATTGGAACACGCTGGCCACCGACGGCTATATGATCATGTCGGTCAGCATCGTGATCTTCTTCATCAACATCGGTTATGCGCTGCTGTTCGGGCGCAAGGCCGAAGGCAATTACTGGGGCGAAGGCGCCACGACGCTGGAATGGACGCTGTCCTCGCCGCCGCCGTTCCACCAGTTCGAAACCCTGCCGGTGATCGACACCGCCGCAGC
>CAITOD010000081.1 GCA_903893935.1 uncultured Sphingomonadales bacterium | reverse complement strand
GGGAAGGGGCGAAGGCTGGCTGGCAGACATGGGGCAATTCCCGACGCTCACAGCGGAATATTGTCGTGTTTCTTCCATGGGTTCTCCAGCGCCTTGTGCCGCAATTTGCGCAAGCCCAGCGCGATGCGGCGGCGGGTTGAATGCGGATAGATCACTTCATCCACAAACCCTTTGCTCGCCGCCACGAACGGATTGGCAAAGCGGTCTTCGTATTCGCGCACCTTTTCGGCCTGTTCCTCGCCCGACAGCCCGCGAAAGATGATTTCAACCGCGCCTTTGGCGCCCATCACCGCGATTTCGGCAGTGGGCCAGGCATAGTTGAGATCGCCGCGCAAATGCTTCGAGGCCATCACGTCATAAGCCCCGCCATAAGCCTTGCGCGTGATCACGGTGATCTTGGGCACGGTCGCTTCGGCATAGGCGAACAAGAGCTTGGCGCCGTGCTTGATAATGCCGTTGTGCTCCTGCGCGGTGCCGGGAAGGAAGCCCGGCACATCGACGAACGTCACGATCGGAATTTCGAAAGCATCGCAAAACCGCACGAAGCGCGCGGCTTTCTTCGACGAATTGATATCGAGCACACCCGCCAGCACCAGCGGCTGGTTGGCCACAACGCCCACCGTGCGCCCTTCGATGCGGCCGAACCCGCACAGGATATTGCCTGCGTGTCTCGGCTGGATTTCGAAGAAATCGCCTTCGTCGAGCACTTTGCGGATCACTTCGTGCATGTCGTAAGGCTGCGCGGCCGAAGCCGGGATCAGCGTGTCGAGGCTGTGATCGAGCCGGTCCCACGGATCGCTGCTCGGCCGCACCGGCACCCCGGTCTGGTTGGTGAGCGGCAGGAAATCGAACAGTTCGCGCGCCGCCAGCAAGGCATCGATATCGTTTTCGCACGCCAGATCGGCAACCGAAGTCTTGGTGGTATGCGTGACCGCGCCGCCCAGTTCTTCCTGCGTGACGATCTCGTTGGTAACCGTCTTGACCACATCGGGCCCGGTGACGAACATATAGCTTGAATCCTTCACCATGAAGATGAAGTCGGTCATCGCCGGCGAATAGACCGCACCGCCCGCGCACGGCCCCATGATCAGCGACAATTGCGGCACCACGCCCGAAGCGAGCACATTGCGCTGGAAGATTTCGGCATAGCCGCCAAGGCTCGCCACACCTTCCTGGATACGCGCTCCGCCCGAATCATTGAGGCCAATGACGGGCGCGCCGACTTTCATCGCGGTGTCCATGATCTTGCAGATCTTCATCGCGTGGCGTTCGGACACCGCGCCGCCGAACACCGTGAAATCCTGCGAGAACACGAACACCAGCCGGCCGTTGATCGTGCCCGACCCGGTGACCACGCCATCGCCGGGAATGGTCGTTTCGGGCATGCCGAAATCGACGCAATTGTGTTCGACATACGCATCGACTTCTTCAAAGCTGCCTTCGTCGAGCAGAATGTCGAGCCGTTCGCGCGCGGTCAGCTTGCCTTTGGCGTGTTGCGCGTCGATCCGGCGCTGCCCCCCGCCCAGATGCGCGGCGGCGCGGCGCTTCTCCATTTCGGCGATGTTTGCGGACATGCACGAAGGTCCCTTGCAGATACGAATTGAGCGCGATTGGCGCATTGCCTTGCGCCTGTCCAATGTTAATCTGCAAAGTTGTAAACCCGAACTTTGCAAAGAAAGTCCTGCCCGATGCGTCAGCGCCTGTTTGCCGGAGCCCAGTTGCGCGCCTTGCGCCAGCGGCGCGCGCTGCGCCAGGCCGAGATGGCGCACGTGCTGGGGATCAGTGCCAGCTACCTGTCGCAGCTCGAAAACGACGAGCGCCACCTGACGCCGGCGCTGGCCGATGGCTTGCGCGCCGCATTTCCGCTCGATTGGGCCGATCTTGCGCCATCGGGCGGCGATGCATTGGTCGAGGCGCTGCGCGACGCGCTGGCCGATCCGCACGTGCACGCCAATCCGCCGGGCGAAGCGGTCGAACGGCTGGCGCGGCAGTTTCCGGGCTTTGCCGACGCCTTCGTGCGGCTGCAAGCCTTGCACACGCAGACCCGCGTGCGGCTCGACATGCTCGACGAAACGATCGGCACCAGCCTTGCCGCCGGCGGGCGCCTGCCGTGGGAAGAAGTGCGCGACTGGTTCCACCATGCGAACAACTATGTCGATCCGCTCGATCGCGGCGCCGAAGCGCTTGCCGCCGAAATCGCCGGGCCCGATATCTCGCCGCGCGTGCAATCGATGCAGGCATGGTTGCGCGCCCAGGACGTGAGCATTGCCTGGACCGGCGGCGGTGCCTTGCGGCATTACGACGCCGAGGCCCGCCATCTCGATCTCGATTCCAACCAGCCGATCGAAAGCGGCCGGTTCCAGCTCGCCTATCAGGTTGCGGCGTTGGCCCTGTCAGACCCGATCGCGCGGATTGTCGAGGCGGCCGCGCTGCAAAGCGAAGCGGCGCGGCATCTGCTGACGATTGGCCTTGGCAATTACGCGGCGGGGGCGCTGCTGATGCCCTACGAACGGTTTCGGATTGCCGCGCGCGATTTGCGCCACGATATCGACCGGCTGCGGCTCGCCTTCCACACCAGCTTCGAACAGTGCTGCCACCGCCTGTCGACGCTGCAGCGCCCGCGTGCGCGCGGCATCCCGGTCTATTTCTGCCGGGTCGACATGGCCGGCAATATCACCAAGCGCCATTCGGCCACGCGGCTGCAATTCGGGCGGTTCGGCGGGGCCTGCCCGCTGTGGATCGTTCACGAAGCGGTCGCCATCCCCGATCGCATCCATGTGCAACTGGCCGAAATGCCCGACGGCATCCGCTATGTCTCGATTGCCAAAGGCCTCGTCAAATCTTCGGGCAGCTATTACCGCCCGCCGCGCCGCTATGCCGTGGCGCTGGGCTGCGAGGCGACGCATGCCGCCGAATTCATCTATGCCGATGCGCTCAACCTCGCCTCCGACGACGCGGTCGCCAAAATCGGCGCCTCGTGCCGCATCTGCCCGCGCGACACTTGCGACCAGCGCGCCTTTCCGCCCAGCGACAAGGCCATCGATGTCGACCCGGCGCGGCGTGAACTGGTGCCTTATCGCATCGTTGGCTGAGCAGAATCGGCAAGCAAAGCGCGCGCGGATAGTTGCGCGCGCCGCGCCAACAAAGCTTGCCGGGCCGAAACGACGGCAATTGTCCAAATTCAGTCAAAGATATACGCTAAGCGCTCTAATCTGGTGATTCGGGTCGGCATAACAATCATGCAGTTTGCGCCGGGCGCGCACCAGCAGGCTGTTGGTTGCGGCAGGGGGTCCCCGGAACGTCATCGGGTGTGGTGTCGCGCATGAACTTTCCTTCAATGCGAACCGAAGTGCGCGTGCCGCGCGATCCCGTGATGGATGGCGAGCATCCCGACGTGGTGGTGGCCGATGTGGCGCGCCGCACCCGCCCGGCCAGCCGGATCATGGTCGTGGCCAACGAAAAGGGCGGCGTGGGCAAATCGACGATCGCCTTTCATCTCGCGGTGGCAATGGCCGACGCCGGCTTGTCGGTGATCGCGCTCGATCTCGACCGCCGCCAGCAGACGCTGGCCACGGTGCTGCGCAATCGTGAAGGCACCGCGCGGCGGCTCGGTGTCGATCTGCCGATGCCGCGCCATCTGGTGCTCCATGTCCAGAGCGGCGCCTTGTTGTGCCAGGAAATCAACCGCGTCGGCTGGGGCAGCGATGTGGTGGTGATCGATGTCGCCGGCTTTGATTCGGCGATTGCGCGGCGCGCCATCGCGCTCGCCGATACGCTGGTCACCCCGGTCAACAGCTCGTTTGTCGATCTCGACTTGCTGGGCAAGTTCAACCCCAATTCGCTCGAACTGGTCGCCGAGGGCTGTTTTTCGGTCGCGGTCAACGAAATCCGCCAGGCGCGCAAGCGCGCCGGCCAGCCCGATATCGACTGGGTGGTGGTGCAGAACCGCATGCGCCGCAACGCCGGGCGCAACCAGGACCGGATCGAGCAGGCGCTTGCCGATCTGGCGCCCAGGCTGGGCTTCCGGCTGAGCGGCGGTCTGTCGGAGCGGGTGGCCTATCGCGACTTGTTCCTGCTCGGGCTAAGCCATCTCGATCTGCGCCGCATTCCCGCGATGGCGCGCAGCAAATCCGACGCCAATCGCGAAATCCTGACGCTGCTGACCGATCTGACCGTCGTGCCTGGCTGATTCGCGCCGGCGCATGGCTCGCGCGTGAATGGCGCGATCAGGTCCGGGTCATCAAGCCGGTGGCAGGGCACGATCCATCACCATGCTGGAGACCGACGATGAACCGCGCCCTCACTTTTGCACTGCTGGCTGCTGCCAGTGTCCCGCTCGCCGCCTGTGCCGATGGCGGGGTCGGCGTGCGCGTCGCCTATGCGCCGGGGCCTTATGCCTATGACGGCTGGTACGATGGCTATTACGGGCCGATCTATGACGGATACTGGGGCAGCGACGGTTATTTCTACTATCGCCATGCCGAAGGCGAAGGCGCGTTCGTGCGCGGCGATCGCGGGCACTTCATGCACGAAGCACCGCAGGGCCCGCACAACTTCCACCCGATCCACGGCAACACCGCGCTGCGTCCGGGCGTGCGCGCACCGCATTACCCCGGCGGCGGCGACCGTCATCGCAATTGACCCGAAGGCGCGCCGAGGTTGATCGAGGCGCGCCGCTGGTCCATCTAGAGGCGGTCCCGAATCCACCCGGAAAGATCGCATGCCGCACTTGCAGTCCCAGATTTCGACCGCCGACGGGCTGTGCCCGGTGCACACGTTCACCCCCGAAGGCGCCGGGCCGTGGCCTGCGGTGATCATCTACATGGATGCTTTCGGCATTCGCCCGGCCCTGTTCGGGATGGCGCAACGGCTCGCCGATCATGGCTATTTCGTGCTCTTGCCCGATATGCACTATCGCTTTGGCGCTTATGGCCCGCTCGACCCTGCCGAAGTGTTCAAAGGCGATTTCCGCGCGGTGATCGGCCCGATGATGGCGCTGACGGGCAACACGCCCGCGGCGCGCGACACCGCGGCGTTCCTCGCCTGGCTCGGCACGCATCCCGATGTTGCGGGGCAGCATGTGGGCACCGTGGGGTTCTGCATGGGCGGCGGCATGGCGCTGACCGCGGCGGGGACTTATCCCGACCGCGTGGTGGCTGCGGCCAGCTTCCATGGCGGGCGGCTCGCCACCGATGAGCCCGACAGCCCGCATCTGCTGGCGCCGCAGATCAAGGCCGAATTGCTGATCGCCGGCGCCGACAACGATGCAAGCTATCCGCCCGACATGGCCGAGCGGCTGACCGCCGCGCTGACCGCGGCCGGGGTGCGGTTTCATGCCGAAATCTATCCGGGCGCGGCACACGGCTGGATGAAGACCGACTTTCCGGTCTATGACCATGCAGCAGCCGAACGCGGCTGGGCAGCAATGCTCGACCTGTTCGCGCGCAACTTGCCATAGACACCGCCAGTCACGCTGGGTTCACCTCGGCGGGTCGCTAGTGCGTGGACTGATCCAGGGGGGCTAAACCTGGAGACATCCACACCATGTCAGATATTTTTCGCGGCCAGTTCTGGCCTGCCGCTGCGCTTGCGCTCGTCATCACCACGGTCCCGGCGCTTGCTGACCCGACCTGCCCCAACGTGGGCCAGCCGGTAATTGCGCAAGGCGCCGGCCCGCCGCCGCCGCTGCGGCAGGAATATCAGCCTGCCATGCCCGCTTATGGCTACGCCTGGACGCCTGGCTACTGGGCGTGGAACCCGCAAGGCGATGCCTATTACTGGGCGCCCGGACGGTGGGTCCGTCCCCCGACCGTGGGCGTGCTGTGGACGCCGCCGTGGTGGGGCTGGATGGGCGGCGTCTATGCCTTCAATCCGGGTTACTGGGGCCCGACCGTGGGCTTTTATGGTGGTATTTCTTATGGATACGGCTATCTGGGGCGCGGCTACGATGGCGGCTACTGGCGCGACCGGACTTTTTATTACAATCGCGCGGTCACCAATTTTGGCAATGTGCATGTCAACGCCGTCTACGACCATCCGCAAGCCGGCGGACGGGGCATGAGCCGCACCAGCTATAATGGCGGCAACGGCGTGCGTGCCACCGCCACGCCGGGCGAACTGGCAGCCCATCGGCAGGCGCGCTTTGATGAGGCGGGGGCCCCGGCCAACCACCAGCGCGGCGCGGCAAACGAGCCCGCCAACCGCGCAGCGATGACCGGCGACCATCGCGGCGCGATCGCTGCAGGCGTCGCGGGCGGCGCCGTGGCGGGCGCGATAGCCGGCCATGTGGCAACGCGTGCGATGGCTAATCATGCCGCCGCGCATGAAGCGGCCGCGCATGAAGCCACCCTGGCGCGCCCGGCGAACCACGCTGGCGGCTACGCGGCAGGGCATTTGGGCAACGCAGCCCGCACCCACGCCAACATGACCTCGTATCACGCGCAAACCGCCGCTGCCCGTAGTGCCGCACGTGGGGGCGCCCATGCGGACGCCCACGGGGGCGGCAGCTTCCACGCCGCAGGGGCCGCACGCGCCGGACGTGGCGCGGGCGGCGGCCATGCGTTTGAAGGCGGTGGCCGCATCGGCGGCGACGGCGGTGGTCACCCCGCCCCAAGTCGTTCCGGTGGCGGTGGCCACCCTGAAAGTGGCGGTGGCGGCCATCCCGGCGGTGGCGGCCATCCTGAGGGAGGCGGTCACCCGGGCGGTGGTGCCCATGAGGGCCGGCATCGCTAACCCGGTTCGGGCCCCGGCTTGACACGCGCAACAACCCCATGCACCCGAAAGGGGCGGCCGGGGGTTGTTGCACGCGTCACCAGACCCGGCGGGCGCCATCCGTTTCGCATGATCCCGGGGCATCATGACCGCTTTGACCACGCTGTTCTCGCCGATCACGATCCGCAATCTGGCGATCCGCAACCGCATCATGTCGACCGGGCATGACACCACCTTGCCGACCGCATTCGTGCCCAACGATGCGCTGGTCGCCTACCATCGTGCGCGCGCGGCCGGCGGCGCCGGGCTGATCGTGATGCAAGTCGCGGGCGTGCACGAAACCGCGCGCTATACCTCGCATCTGCTGATGGCGACGTCGGACGACTGCATCGCCGGCTATGCGCGCGTCGCACAAGCGGTGCACGCGCATGGCTGCGCGCTGTTCGGGCAATTGTTTCACCCCGGGCGCGAGATCATGGAAAGCCAGGATGGCACGCTGCCGGTCGCCTATGCGCCATCGGCGGTGCCCACCGAACGCTTCCACGTGATCCCGCGCGCGATGTCGGCAGCGCTGATTGCCGAAGTGATCGATGGCTATGCCGCGGCCGCGCACCGGCTCGAACGCGCCGGGCTCGATGGCGTCGAAGTGGTCGCCAGCCACGGCTATCTGCCCGCGCAATTCCTCAACCCGCGTGTCAACCGGCGCGACGATGCCTGGGGCGGCGACGACACGCGGCGCGCGCGCTTTCTCGATGCCGTGGTCACCGCAATCCGCGCCGCGACCGGGCCCGATTTCGTGGTCGGCCTGCGCATCAGCGGCGATGAAAAGGACACCGAAGGGCTCACCACCGACGAAGTCATGGCCACACTCGTCGCGTTCGACGGGCGGTTCGATTATTACAACATCACGGCCGGCACTTCGGCAGGGATCGGCAGCGCGATCAACATCGCCCCGCCGATGGCGATTGCGCACGGCCATCTCGCGCCGCTGTCGGCCACGATCAAGGCGCGCGTCGCCACCCCGGTGTTCGTCGCCGGGCGCATCAACCAGCCGCAAGACGCCGAACGCATTCTCGCCAGCGGGGCCGCCGACATGGTCGGCATGACCCGCGCGATGATCTGCGACCCCGAAATGCCCGCCAAGGCCGCCGCCGGCCGGCTCGACGATATCCGCGCCTGCATCGCCTGCAACCAGGCCTGCATCGGCCATTTCCACCTGG
>CAITOD010000080.1 GCA_903893935.1 uncultured Sphingomonadales bacterium | reverse complement strand
CGGATCGGGCGACGGCACGCGCAGCCGCGATGAAATGCGCGCGCTCGAAGTGTTCGAACTCGACAGCGATGCCGATTTCGAAGCGGTGCGCAAAGCCTGGCGCACGCGCGCCAAGCTGGTCCACCCCGATGTGCGCCCCGGCGATGCCGAAGCGGCCAAGGAATTCCAGCGCCTGCAAGTGGCGTATGAAGTGCTGCGCGCGGCCGAAGAGCGCCGCTCGTGGAAAGGCTACCGAACGGACGCGTAGACGATGGATCGACCTTTGCCGCCACGGCGCCCGGCAGGACCGGGGCTGGTCGTGGCCATCACTTTATCGATCGCCGGACTGATGGTCTTGTGGCAGGCGCTGCCGCGACTCGACGCCTGGATGGGTGGCGAAACCGGCACGCCGCGGCTGGTTACGCCGCGCGGGGACCTCGCCGCCGATGAAAAGACCACCATTCGCGTGTTCGAAAATGCGCGCGGATCGGTGGTGTCGATCTCGACCACGCAACTGGTCGAAGATGTCTGGTCGCAGAATGTCTATTCGGTCCCGCGCGGCACCGGCTCGGGGATCATCTGGGACGATGCCGGCCATGTGCTGACCAATTTCCACGTGATCCAGGGCGCGTCGGAAGCGACCATCCGGCTGGCCGACGGGCGCAAGTTTCGCGCGAGTCTGGTCGGTGCCAGCCCGGCGCACGATATCGCGGTGCTGAAAATCGGAGTCGCGTTCCGCCGCCCGGCGCCGATCCCGATCGGTACCAGCGGTGACCTCAAAGTCGGCCAGCGCGTGTTTGCAATCGGCAACCCGTTCGGGCTCGACTGGACGCTGACCACAGGCATTGTCTCGGCGCTCAACCGCAGCTTGCGCGAGCCGCAAGGCAACGCGGTGCAGCACCTGATCCAGACCGATGCGGCGATCAATCCGGGCAATTCGGGCGGGCCGCTGCTCGATTCGAGCGGGCGGCTGATCGGCATGAACACCGCGATCTACAGCCCCTCGGGCGCATCGGCCGGGATCGGCTTTGCCGTGCCGGTCGATACGATCATGGACGTGGTGCCGCAGCTTATCCGCGCGAACTGATCGCGGCGTCGAGCATTTGCTGAAGCCGAGCGGCGTCGGGAAAGCCCTCGGCGATCCAGCGGTCTTCGATGTCGCGCAACAGGCGCGCGACCTCGGGCCCGGCATGCACCCCGCGCGCGACAAGCGCACCGCCTTTGAGCGGGAAAGGCGGTGGCGTCCAGTCGGCCAGCGGCGCAATGCCGGCGCCTGCCAGCAGCAGCCGGTCGCGCGCTTCGGCCACGCCGATGCGATAGGCGAGTGCGCGCGGGTCGCCGGCGTCGCCGGGCGCACGCGCCGCCACGATCGCCAGACGTTTTTTTTGCACGGCCGACAGCCGCAGGCGCGCAGCGACCGCTTCGGCGAGCGCGGGATCGGCGGGCAGCAGGGCGGCGAGCCGGCGCAAGGCATCGGGCGGGGCGACTTCGGGGCGCTCGGCGGCGATCAGCGCGGGGAGCGCTGCGGGATCGGCTTCGGGCAGGATCTGCGCCAGAACGCCCAGTTCGGCCATGCGGGTTATCGTCGCGGCCGGATCGGGGTGGCCGAGCAGGCGGATCAGTTCCCATCCGACGCGTTCGCGCGACAGGCCTTTGAGCCCGGGGGCGAGTTCGGCGCAGGCCGCTTCGGCCGCGGCATCGGCGGGCATGCTGCCAAACCGCGCCTGGAAGCGGAAATAGCGCAAGATGCGCAAGTAATCCTCGCGGATGCGCGCCGCTGCGTCACCGATGAAGCGCACGCGCCGCGCAGCCAGATCGGCGCGTCCTTCGAAAAAGTCGGTTACCGCAAGGCTTCCCGGATCGGCATAGAGCGCATTGATAGTGAAATCGCGCCGGCTCGCATCTTCGCGCCAGTCGTTCGAAAATGCGACCGTGGCATGGCGCCCGTCGGTCGCGACATCGCGGCGCAGCGTGGTGATTTCGACCGGGCCGCCGGCGAGGATCGCGGTCACCGTGCCATGCGCAAGGCCGGTCGGCACATGGCGGATGCCGGCCGCTTCCAGCCGCGCGATCACCGCGTCGGGCAGCAGCTGCGTCGCCATGTCGATGTCTTTGACTTCGATCCCCGTCAGAGTGTCGCGCACCGCGCCGCCGACCCAGCGGCACAGGCCCTCGCGCGCGGGATCGAGCGCTGCGACAAGCGCTGCGAGATCGGCACGCTGCGTCCAGGGGACCGGGGGCAGGCTGTCCGCGCTCATGGCGCCTGGTGCCAGGCGACGCGGTGCGCGAGGTTGGCGACAATGCCGCCGGTCACGCCCCACACACGATGGCCCGACCATATGATCTCGACATATTCGCCGCGACGGCCGCTCCATTCGGCGGCGCGGCGGTGCTGGTTGGCGGGATCGAGCATATAACCGAACGGCGGCTCGAACCATTGCGCCACTTCGGCGGGATTGGGGGTGATCGCGATATCGCCCGGCACCACCGCGAGCACCGGAGTGATGGCATAGCCGGTGCCGGTCAGAAACAGATCGGTTTCGCCCACCACGCGCACCTGGCCGGGATCGATCCCGAGTTCTTCGTGCGCTTCGCGCAGCGCGGCTTCGACCGGGGTTTCGCCGTGATCGATCTTGCCGCCGGGAAAGGCCGCCTGCCCCGGGTGCGCGCGCATGGTCGTGGGGCGGTGGATCATCAGCACGCCCGGGCCTTCGGGGTGGCCGGGGCGGTCGGTCACCGCGATCAGCACCGCGGCGGCGCGCAAGGCGAGATCGGCCGGCGGGCGCCAGTCGGACCATGGCGGACTTCCGGTGCGCGCGTGGCCGTCTGCCAGCAGGCGTGCCAGCCGGGTATGCAGCGCCGCGGTCATGCCGGCACCAGTGAAAAGCGCTCGCCCGCGCTCATGACATGCAGCGTTTCGGGCGCCGACTGGCCGAGCGCATGATCGATCAGTTGGCCATAAGTGCTGCGGTTGAGCCGCGCCTCGGTGCCGTGGCGCACGCCGAGGTAGAACGCGGGGAGTTCGGCGCTGCCCGCCACGCGCAAACGATGATCCGGGCCCGCCAGCAGCACATCGTCGGTGTTGAGCCGGAACGCGAGCACATCGCGCCCCTGGTCATCCTGCCGCACTTGCAGATCGGTCGCGACGAACGCGGCGTCGTCGACGGCAATCGCCAGCTTTTCGGTCGGGGTGAGCAGAAAATGCTGTCCGCTGGTCTCGCGCACCAGCAGTGCCGAGAACGCGCGCACCATCGCCGGGCGGCGTATCACCCCGCCATCGTGGAACCATGTGCCATCGGCGGCGATCCGCATCAGGCTGTCGCCGGTGCGCGCGGGCGTCCACTGGTCGATCGGGGGCAGGCGGCGTGCTGCTGCCGCTTCGGCCAGTTCGGCGAGACTCAGCGCGGCAAGATCGGTGACAGGGTCATAGGGCACACCATGGCCCTGCCAGAACGGATCAGCCGCGCCAAGGGCCGAGAAAGCCCTTTGGTGGCAAGACCGCCGGATTGGCACTGCGACACAGCAGGCGGTGGCGTTCGAACGGACCGGGCAAGTCCCACTGGCCGGTCGGTGCGCTGGAGAACCCGAAAAAGCGACCGTAATAATCGGGATCGCCGACCAGCACTTGCGGCAGCGCCGCGCGCGGATCGATTGCGGAAAGGCTCGCAGTCATCAGCGCCTGTCCGTAGCCGCGGGTTTGCAGCGCGGGCAGCACGGCCACCGGGCCGACCATGATCATCGGATGCGCGCGGCCGGCCGGATCGGTCAGCGCCACCGGCCAGCACTGGATGGTGCCCGCCAGCAGGTCGCTTTCATCGAGCGCTGCAAACGACAATGCGGGCAGAAACTCGGTGCCCGCGCGCACTTTGTAGGCGGTGCGCTGACGGCGTTCGGGCTCGAACGCCGCGTCGAGCAGGCGCTCGACCAGATCGGTTTCAACATCGGCAAGCGGGATGATCGTGGACAACGCAATGGGGCTTTCGCAATAACGACGTGCAAGGGCGCGAGGGGGCGCCGATAGCCCCGCAGCCGCAGCTCGGCAACCACATCATCCGTCGGCAAAGGCAAACGGGGCGGCGACGCGGCGATAATCGTCGGGCAGAATGTCGCGGCCGAGCGGCGGTTCGGAGCGCGCGGTGCATTCGGCGCGGTTGCACAGCCGGCACGTCATGCCGATCGGGGTAGGGGCCGCGGGCGCATCGCGCGCATAGACCAGCCGCGGCGCGTGTTCGGCCGCGCAGGCCAGCGCGATCGCGCGCGTGATCGCCGGGCGATCGTGCCCGCCGCCGCCGCTGGTGACCGTGCGCACGATCGAGAAGAAGCGCTGCCCGTCGGGCAATTCGAGCCATTGCGTAAGGATTTCGCCAGGCCGGCGAAACGCCTGGTGCAAGTTCCACAGCGGGCACCCGCCGCCGTGTGCTGCGAACGGAAAGCCCGCGCCATCGAGCCGCTTCGACACATTGCCCGCCGCATCGACGCGGATGAAGAAGAACGGCACGCCTTGCGCACCGGGCCGCCCGAGCGTGGTCAGCCGGTGGGCGACTTGTTCGAAACTCACCCCGAACAGCCCGGCCAGCGCTTCGATATCGAACGCGCGCGCTTCGACCGCGCGGGCAAAGCGGTCGTACGGCATCAGCAGCGCCGCCGCCGCATATGTCGCGAGCGCGCGGCGCACGAGCTGCGCAGCGGTCTGCCCGGCAAAGCTTTCGCCGCGCACAAGTTCGGCAATCTCGCCGCGCAGCGCGGTATAGGCGATGTGGAGCGCGATTTCCCACTGGCGCGAGGCGGGCGGCAGGCTGTCGTCGATCAGCACTTGTTCGCCATGACGGTCATAGCGCCGCAGCGCGCCCATCATCACTTCGGCGGGCAGGAAGCGCAGCCGCACGCCCTGCATGCGCAGCCATTCGGCAGGGCCACCGGCGCGCGCGATCTCGTCGGCGAGCGCTTCCGCGCGCTGGTCGAGCGTGGGGAAGTGGTTCCCCGCGCGCGCCACGAAGCGCCGCGCTTCGCCCACCGCGTCGGCCACCGGATCGCCGCCCACGCCATCGCGATAGCCGGCGAGCGCCTGCTGCTCGCGCGCGTAGGCGCCGTGCAGCCGCAGCATGGCCTCGGCCACGCCGGGAAAGCTGGTGGCGATATCGGCCACTTCGAGCGCGGATAGCTCGATATCGGCAAAGATCGGGTCCTTGAGCATCACGGCCAGCCGTTGCGCGTAATCGTCGCGTTCGTCGGCGGCGAGTTCGCTCATGTCGAGCTTGTAGCTGCGCGCCAGCCGCAGCAGCAGATCGGCGGTCAGCGGCCGCTGGTTGCGCTCGATCAGCGCGATATAGCTTGGCGAAATGCCGAGGTCTTCGGCCATCGCGGACTGGGTCAGCCCGAGCTCGCGGCGCAGCCGCCGGATACGTGGGCCGAGATAGAGCGGGCGGGAATCGGCCATGACGCGCTTTCGTGTAGAACTGCACAACTATACAAACATAATCTGTAAAGTTTGACAATGTGACTTCGCCGGGCCTCGCGTGCCGTCTGCCAAAGGTTTAGCACCGCAGCATTGCACCACGAAGCAGGACCCGCAGCGATGACGTATTTCAAGACGATTGCCGAAGCCCGCACGGCGATCAGCACGTATGGCCAGCACTGGGACGGGATCGAGCCCGAAGCCGCGGCGCGCATGCGCTTGCAGAACCGGTTTCAGACCGGGCTCGACATCGCGCGCTATACCGCGAAAATCATGCGCGCCGACATGGCCGCCTACGATGCCGATCCGGCGCGCTACACACAGTCGCTCGGCTGCTGGCACGGGTTCATCGGCCAGCAGAAGATGATTTCGATCAAGAAGCATTTCGGCACCACCAAAGGCCGCTATCTCTATCTGTCGGGCTGGATGGTCGCGGCGCTGCGCAGCGAATTCGGCCCGCTGCCCGACCAGTCGATGCACGAAAAGACCAGCGTTCCCGCGCTGATCGCCGAATTGTACACCTTCCTGAAGCAGGCCGATGCGCGCGAACTGGGCGGCCTGTTCCGCGATCTCGATGCCGCCAAAGCGGCCGGCGATGCGGTCAACATGCACCGCCTGGCGCACAAGATCGACGATTTCCAGACGCATGTCGTGCCGATCATCGCCGATATCGATGCCGGCTTCGGCAATGCCGAAGCGACGTATTTGCTGGCGAAGAAATTCATCGAAGCCGGCGCCTGCTGCATCCAGATCGAAAACCAGGTTTCGGATGAAAAGCAGTGCGGCCATCAGGACGGCAAAGTGACCGTGCCGCACGAGGACTTCCTCGCCAAGATTCGCGCGGTCCGTTACGCCTTCCTCGAACTCGGGGTCGATGACGGGGTGATCGTGGCGCGCACCGATTCGCTCGGCGCCGGGCTCACCAAGCAGATCGCTTACAGCCGCGAACCGGGCGATCTCGCCGACCAGTACAACAGCTTCCTCGATTGCGAGCCGGTCGATCCGGCCAATCTGGGCAATGGCGATGTGCTGATCGCGCGCCAGGGGCAATTGCTGCGACCCAGGCGCCTGCCGTCGAATCTGTTCCAGTTCCGCCCGGGCACCGGCGAGGACCGCGTGGTGCTCGATTGCGTGACCAGCCTGCAGAACGGCGCCGACTTGCTGTGGATCGAAACCGAAAAGCCGCACATCGGCCAGATTGCCGGCATGGTGAACCGCATCCGCGCGATCGTTCCCAATGCCAAGCTGGTCTACAACAATTCGCCGAGCTTCAACTGGACGCTCAATTTCCGCCAGCAGGTCTACGACGCCTGGGCCGCCGAAGGCCGCGATATGGGCAGCTATGACCGGGCGCGGCTGATGAGCGTCGAATACGATACCAGCGAGCTTGGTATCGAAGCCGATGCGCGGATCCGGTCGTTCCAGCGCGATGCCGCGCGTGAAGCGGGGATTTTCCACCACCTGATCACGCTGCCGACGTATCACACCGCAGCGCTCAGCACCGACACGCTGGCCAAAGGCTATTTCGGCGAGGCGGGCATGCTGGCCTATGTCGAAGGCGTGCAGCGCCGCGAAATCCGCGAGGGTCTGGCTTGCGTTCGCCACCAGAACATGGCCGGGTCGGACATCGGCGACGATCACAAGGAATATTTCGCCGGCGATGCCGCGCTCAAGGCGGGCGGCGCGCACAACACGATGAACCAGTTCGCAGCGTAAGCGCAACAAACGGGAGATGGAGCATGGCTGAACCACAACGGGCCCGCGCGGTCCTTTCCACCGAAGATTTCCGGCTGATCCGCGAAGCGGTTCTCTACTACCTCAAGGCGATCGAAGATTCGCCCGAATCAGTGAAGTATTCGAACTTGTACCACCGCCTCGGCAGCGCCGCCGGGCGCTGACATCACCGGGTTCCCTGGGAGAGGAGCCGGGACCCGCAGTGCCGCACCGGCGCTGCGGGTCCTTTGGCGTCAGGGCCTGAGAATCAGGGCCTGAGGATCAGGGCTTAAGGATCGGGGCGAGGTCGGACAATTGGCCGTCGCCCGGGACGCCGCTGATCCCCAGCAGGTGGGTCATCAGCGGATAGACATCGACATTGGGGAAGGGCGCGATGGTCAGCCCGGCGCGGAACGCCGGACCATTGGCGACAAACAGCGCGCCCATGCGCGGATCGGCAATGTCATAGCCATGCGCGCCGCGTTCGACCCCGGGATAGGCTTTCTGGCCGCGCTGATAGCTTTCGCGCGTCATGACCAGCCAGCCCGCTTCGACCATGCACACCACGGCGGGCACGCGCGGGTTGGTGCCGTAACCCAGCCGCGCGGGTACTTCGGCCTTGTTCCAGCATTGCATGTGCGGCGGGTGCGCCAGCAACTTCCGGCGGACCGCTTCGCCGGCCGGCGTGGCGGGCACATCGATACCGACCACGCTGCCATCGAACGCGACATGCACTGCGGCGAGGTCGATCACATCGTCGAGCATGACCAGTTGACCCTCGCCCACCGGCGCCATGCCGTGATCGGCCACCACAATCAGGTTGGCGGCCACGCCGCGTGCTTTGAGCCCCGCGACGAGCCGCGCCACGGCCGCATCGATTGCGCTCACGGTGCGGTTCACTTCGGGCGAATCCGGGCCAAAGCTGTGCCCGGCGCTGTCGACCGCTTCGAAATAGAGCAATGCCAGGCGCGGTCGCTGCGCCGGTGGCAGATCGAACCAGCCGAGCACGGTATCGACACGCGCTTCGGGCGCCACCATGCGATCGAAATCGTGCCACAGCCCGGGCCGCAGGCCCTGATGCGCCACCGATACGCCGGGCCAGAATTCGACCCCGGTGGGCAGGCCGGCGCGCTCGGCGGTGATCCAGATCGGCGTGCTTTGCGCCCACCAGGCTTCGTCGCGGCTGGCCATCGTGAAATGGCCGGGCAGTGCGGGGTCGTCGAACGCGTTGTTGATAATGCCGTTGTGATCAGGCGTCAGCCCGGTCACCAGCGCGGTGTGGTTGGGAAACGTGACCGAGGGATACGAGGGGATCATCCGCTGCGCGCGTACGCCGCCTGCAGCCAGTGCGGACAGCGCCGGGCTGACCCCGCGATCGAGATAATCGGCGCGAAACCCGTCAATCGAAATCAGGATCACCGGCGCCGGATCGGCCAGCGCGGGTCGCGCCGCGACCAGCACGAGCAAGGCGATAATCTGCAGCAGCTGTTTCATGGCGCACCTCCTTGGCTTGGGCGAAGTCGATCAGGTCAGCCGGTTTTTGCCGCCGTTACGCCGACGATCGTGGTGGTGGTCGACGGAATAGTGATCGTGAACGGGCCACCGAATTCCTTGGCCGCCGGGCCGTAGAACGCCGGCGCAATGGTGCCGCTGCCGGCGGTGACCCCGGTCACGCTGCCTGGATTGACCACGCCGCTGGTGATCGTGCCCGCCACGTTGAACGTGCCGTAATCGGTGCCGGTGTTCTTGAGGCCAAAGCTGCCCGAATAGTCCGACTTGGTGAAATCGACCGTGAACGAGGCGGTGCCGTTGACACTCGTGCTGACATTGGCGGTGCCGTTGTAGGTCGTGCCATAGGCAACGCCGGTATACGTGGCGGTGCCGGTCTTGGCCGCGACGACCGCAGGATCACTGGTAAAGCCATAGACGAACCACGAAGTGCCGGCGATGTTGGACCCGCCCGAACCCTGCCAGCTGCCGAAATTCATGTAAGTCAGCGCCAGTTCGGAATTGGCGCTGCCCTGTTTGTAGAGATCGACAGTGATCGGCGAATTGTCGTTGTTGCCGGCATAAGCGGTGAAATTGGCGTTGCTGCTGGTGGCAAGATTGGTGCTGGTGACGGTTACGCTGGGCAGGGCCGACGGGGTTATCGAAGTGCCGCCTTTGGCATAGACCGTGACCGCGCCGCTGTTGATGGTGGTGGTGGCGGTGTTGCTGGTTTGCGAAACCAGCAGTTGGGCGCCTTGCGACACGAACGTCTGGTCGGCGGCGATCTGCAGCAGCGACAGGTTGACCGGGGGCAATTGCGCGTCCTGGTTGCCCCAGATCACCCCGCTCACGCTGCTGCCATCGTGCCCGACGGTCGCGAACGAGGCGCCGAGCTCCTGCGCATTGGGGCCGAAGAATTCGCCGTTGAGCGTGCCGGTCGATTTGCTGGTGTTGCCGCTGTAGGTCAGGTCGCCGGCAAAGGCATTGCTGCCCGAGGTCACTTTGCCCGACGCGGTGACATAGACCCCGCTGCCGTAACTGGTCTGCGTGGCAAGGCCGGTTTCGCTGCCGGTGGCGCTGGCGGTGAACAGCCCGTCGAGGAAATCGACATCCATCCGCCCGACACCCTGAAACGTGCGTGCCTCGTCGGAGGGGATCGTCACCAGCCCGTAGATGGTGGTGGCAAAGGAGGCCTGGCCGGTGCGCGGCACGGCAGACGCTGCGGTATCGAGGCCATAGACGAAGACATCGAAGCTGACGGCATTGTTGCCGCCACTGGTGGTGGTGCGCAGCCAGCTGCCCAGCCCCGAATATTGCTGCGCCGTTGCGCTGTACCCGGCCACGCTTGCCGCATGGAGCGTAAGCTGGTCGGTGGTGGTGCCCGCCGTAACGGTGTAGCTGGCAACGCCGCCCGCAGCACTGGCCAGATTGCCCGGCGCAAACGTCTGGCTGCGGCCCTGGGTTGACACGGTATAGCTGTTTGACGCCAGATCGTAAGTGATCGTCAGCGGCTGCGCGATCGCTTCGCTGGTAATGATGCTATTGGTCTTGGCGACGATGGTTGCTGTGCTGGTCGCCGCCTGATTGGCAAAGCTCTGGCTCGCAACCAGTTTGGCCAGCGAGCTGTTGCTGACCGGCGTCGTGCCGGCGCTCGATACGCCGCCACTGCCGCCGCCGCAACCGCCGAGCGCGAGCACGAGCGCAATGACGCCAAGCCGACCTGTCACTTCACGCATGCTCTTGTGTTCCCGATCGGCGCGCACCGCGCACCTTGCTGTCTGTCTGCAACGGCGCCGGGGTGCCCCGGTTTGGCCGCGCGTCGTGTTGCATCATCGTGCTTATCGCTGGTTTGTGGCGTTCTGGCGGCAAGCGTCGCCCGGCGTCTCGATGCAGCCCGAACCATGCGCAATCAAGTCTGGCTTTCGCGATCATGAATTTTTCTCGCAAGACAAATTCAATCAAATTAGTAGAGATAAATCGGTCGGGCCGGATTGCCCCTCTCCCCGATCCGGCCCGACTCCGGTGGATTTGCGCCGGGTACGAACAAGGAATTTGCGCGATGGCAAAGAAGTCTGTTGTAGTGCGAGCGCGGGTCGAGCGGGTTCAGCCGCGGTTGCCGCATCCGTCGTGGCGTCAGCTGGCGGTCGGGCCCGAAGGCGAACGGCAGGATCTGACCGCGGATGATTTCTGGAAGCGATTGGGCCTGTGAAAGAGATGGGCCATTGATCGGGGCGACCACCGGCGAGCGATTGATGATGCAAAGAACCTGTCGAACGATTGTTGCATGAAAACCGCGCTGATTATCCGCCACGTGCCGCACGAAGGGGTTGCCGGCTATCGCGACCCGATCGAAGCGGCGGGCTACCACGTCGATCGCATCGATGTCTGCGACCCCGGCTTTTCCGCTCTCGACCTCGCCGAACCCGATCTGCTGATCATGATGGGCGGGCCGATGGGGGTCTATGAACAGCACAGCCATCCCTGGATCCGGTGCCAGCTGCGCCGGCTGGCGCGGCGGCTCGATGCCGATCGGCCGACTTTGGGCGTGTGTTTCGGCGCGCAGATGATCGCGGCTGCGCTCGGCGCGCCGGTCTACCCTGGCGGGACCACCGAACTGGGGTTTCATCCGGTGCGGGTGCATGTCGAAGACAGCCCGTTGCGCCATGTCGATGGCGTGCCCGTGCTGCACTGGCACGGCGATACGTTTGATTTGCCCGAGGGCACCGAACTGCTCGCTTCAAGCCATGTCTATCCGCATCAGGCGTTCCGGCGCGGGCGCAATCTGCTCGCGCTGCAATTTCACGGCGAAATGGGCGAAGACCCGCGCTTCGAGGCGTGGGTTGAGCAGGGCGAACAAGACATCGTTGCCGCCGGGCACAGCCCTTGCAAGCTGCGCGATGCGCATGCCCGGCACGGGTCGCGCGCGGTTGCGGCCGGCCGCAAGATGATCGCGGAGTGGCTCGACGGGTTATAACGCGCCGTCGCGCCAGCGCGCCATCCGGTCGATCGCCGCTTCCAGCATGGCGCCGGGCTTGCAATGGCACAGCCGCAGGATGTGGCGCGGGGCATCCGCGCCTTCCCACAGCGCCGAGAGCGGGATCGAGGCAATGCCCGCTTCGCGCACCAGCCGTTCGGCCACCACGCGATCGTCGCGTGCGATCCCGCTCGCTGCCAGATCGATGCAGCTGAACCACGTCGCCACGCCGGGCAACACGGCGAAGCCGTGCGCGGCCAGCCCCTGATCGAGCACCGCGCGAGTCTGCGCCCATGCGGCGACCTGGTCCGCGATCAGCCCATCGTCGGCCAGCCCCTCGGCCATGGCCCATTGCAACATCGGCGGGGTGGTGAATGTCAGAAACTGGTGCGCTTTGGCCAGCACGCCCGCCATTTCGGGCGCGGCGACCATCCAGCCGACTTTCCAGCCGGTCGCACCAAAAATCTTGCCCGCCGATCCGATCTTGACAGTGCGCTCGGCCATGCCCGGCTCGGCCAGCAGCGAGCGATGCCTTTGCCCGTCGAACCGCACCGTTTCCCACACTTCGTCGCAGATCGCGACCAGATCGTGCCGCACCGCAAGTTCGGCCAGCAGGCTGCGTTGCATGGGATCCAGCGCCGTACCGGTGGGGTTGAGCGGATCGTTGATGATCATCGCGCGCGTGCGCGGGGTGATCGCCGCTTCGATCGCGGCGCGTTCATAATTCCAGTGCGGCGGGTGCAGGGCGACGAACACCGGCACCCCGCCAACGCGCCGCACCAGCGGGGCATAGGCATCGTAAGCCGGCTGGAACAGCAGCACTTCGTCGCCCGGGCTGACCACCGCGAGCACTGCCGCCGCGATCGCCTCGGTCGCGCCTGACGTAACAACCACGTGCTCGCGCACCAGCTCGAGGCCCTGGCTGCGGCGATAGTACCCGGCAACCGCATCGCGCAGTTCGGGAATCCCGGCCATCGGCGGATAGTGCTGCGAGCGCTCGGCCATCGCGCGCGCCACTGCTGCACTCAGCACCGGGCTTGGCGGCGCATCGGGAAACCCCTGGCCCAGATTGATGGCGCCCAAGGCACGCGCCAGCCCCGACATATGTTCGAAAATCGTCGTGGGCAGGGCGGTATAGACAGGGTTGAGTGCGCGCATGAGGTCAGGCTCTAGCAAGCGGTGCGCGCGGCGCAATCCCGCTTCGGACCCTATTGGCCTTGCGCGATCCACCGGTATCGATAGGCTCGTCTGGTCACCGGAGCAGGAGCGTGAGTTTGGAGCAGCAGGACGAACCGGTGGGGGCAGTTGCCGCGCGCCATGTCGGGACGGTGCGGCTTGGCATCGGTCTGGTGCAGGGACTGGCCGGCTGGCAATTGCTGAGCCTTGTGCCGTCGTTCTACAACCAGCAGAACGACCACCAGGCCTTGCTCTGGTCGCAGCGCCATCCGGTCCCGTTTGCGATACTGGCGTTGTGGACGGCGTTTGTTCCGTTGCTTGCGCTTGCCGAATTGCCGCGCATGGCCGCGCGGCGCCTCACGCTCTATCTGCTGGCGGCACTGATCGGGCTGGCGGGCCTCGTGGCTTATGACTTCTGGCGTGACCCGCTTGAGAGCAATGGCTGGACGCCGCCGGTCACACGGATATGGCCCTCGCCCGGTCTGATGCTGGGGGCGACGCTGGGGTTGTTCATTGTCAACCAGCTGATGGAACACCGCGCGCGCCGGCACCCCCTGTTCACGCATTATGCCGCGCATTTTGAAGACAGCTGGATGCGCGGGTTTCAGCTGGTTGTGGCGCTGGTCTATTCGCTGCTGGTGTGGGGCGTGCTCGAATTGGGCAAAGCGCTGTTCGATCTTATCCATCTCGACTGGTTCGGGCACATGATCGAACACGACTGGTTCCGCTGCCCGGCGCTCGCGGTGGCCTTTGCTGCTGCGGTCCATCTCACCGATGTGCGCCCGGCCTTGCTGCGCGGCATGCGCAATGTCGGGCTGACTTTGCTCGCCTGGCTGCTGCCGCTGGTGGTGCTGCTGGGGACCGGGTTTCTGTTTGCGCTGGTGTTTACAGGCCTCGCTCCGTTGTGGAACACGCGTTTTGCAGCATCGATCCTGCTGTCGGCCGTGGCGGTGACGGTGTTCTATCTCAACGCCGCCTACAACGATGGCGAGCCCGATAATCGGCCGCTGCTGCCGCTGCGCTGGGCCGGGCGGATCGCCGGGCCGATGCTGCTCGTGCTGAGCGTGCTCGCGGCCTACGCGATCGCCTTGCGCGTTGGGCAGCACGGCTGGACTCCGCAGCGGGTGCGGTCATCGGCGGTGGCGCTGGTCGCGCTGATCTATGGCGGCGGTTATGCCTTTGCAGCGCTGTCGCGCGGGCGCTGGATGAAACCGCTCGAGCGGGTCAATGTTGTCGCCAGTCTGGTGATTCTCGCCATTCTGGTGGCGCTGTTGACCCCGATCGCCGATCCCGCGCGGCTTGCGGTGGATAGCCAGGTCGAGCGGCTCGCCGCAGGAAAAGTCGCGCCCGGGCAATTCGACTATCAGTTCCTGCACTACGATGCCGGGCGCTACGGCACCGATGCGCTCGCAGCGCTTGTACACAGCGCCGACGCGCGGATTGCGCAGCGCGCCAGACTGGAACAGGCAAATACGACGCGCGCTTTCCGGATCGATAACCGGCCCGATCCCGCCACGACCGAGCCGGCGCTGTCGCATGCCACGGTTTATCCGAGTGGTGCCAAGCTGCCGGCCGATTTTGTGCCGGCGAATTTTGCGGAAATGAATGCCTTCGCCAATTCCTGCCTCCGCGACGGCAGCGCGTGCGACATCATTGTCTGGAAGGCGGCCATACAGGGCTCGCCTTTGCTGATCGTGCAACAACGCCCGCCCGCCAATGCGGCGCAGGCAGAATTCGATCCGCCCCTGATTTCCTACATGGGGCTTCCCGTTTATGGCCGGAATGCGCAGGGCAAATGGGCCCAGATCGGCACAATCGGCAGCGTCGGTTGCCCCGGCGTAATGGCCGGCCTGCGCGACGGCAAGGCGCAGACCGTCAGGCCGGATCATGATGATCTGCAAGTGGGCGGCGTTCGCCTGCCATTCAAATCGACGATCAACAACACCCCGGCGCCTTGCGCACCGCCACCGCGGCCGGTGACGGTCGCGCCGGCCCCGGCCGATGCGCGCGCACCCGCCCGCATGGGCCCGGCGTTCGGCAGCCCCGGCGCGATGTAAGCAAAGTTCGCAAGGCGGGCGGTCAGCGCCAGTAGTCGCGGCGCAGCGCGCCGTCATACCGCCCCGATCGCAGGCAGCACGCCTTGAAACCTGTTCCCCGATCCGCACGGGCAAGGATCATTGCGGCCGAGCCGTTCGAGCAATTCGACTTCGCCGCCGCGAATGCTGCGCAGGCCGCGTTCGGTGTGCGTTTCGCTGGGGAAACCGCGTCGGCGCTTGGAGCTACGCTCGAAAGCAGGGCATGTCGTCGAAATGAGGGGAGCGGGTCATGGTGACTTCCTTCAGCGTTTGCGTTTGTGCCGGGGCGAGCAGGAGCTCGCCCCGGCCGGATCATTCGGGCTTTGCCACGACTTGCATCGCATCGCGATAGCGAATCGTGCCGGGGTGGCGCGCGCTGATCCGTTCGGCCGGCACGCCACATTCGCCGAGCAACGCAGCGAGCACGTGCGCCAGTGCGATCGCTTCGCGCGCCTCTTCGCGCGGGCAGAACCAGCACACCCCGTCGCGGTGCCACACGCGTTGCGCGCGCACCGCAAACGTGTGTGCGCCGCGCGGCACCGGCAAGCAGGTCGATCGCCCAGTCGCCGCGTCTTGAACTGGCGATGCAACCTGGGGCATAGCGGCGCATGGATTTCAATCCGATCCCCGTCGAGACTGCGGTTGGTGCGTTTCTGCTGGCGTTTCCGGCGCTGTTTTCGATTGTCAATCCGCCGGGCGGGGCGCTTATTTTCGACACGGTCACCGCCGGGCGCTCGGCCGAAGAGAAGCAGAAACTGGCGTTTCGCGTCGGGCTCTATGCGCTCGGCGTGTTGCTCGCGTCGTTGTGGCTGGGCAGCTTTGTGCTCAATTTCTTCGGGGTCAGCCTCAGCGCGCTGCGGATTGCCGGCGGGCTGGTGGTCTCGGTGCAGGCGTGGGGCCTGCTGATGCAGCCAGAGGCGAACGAAGCGCGCAAGGCGCACCAGGCCGAGCCGGCGCAACATGCCGCCGACATTGCCTTTTTTCCGCTGACAATGCCGCTGACCACCGGGCCGGGGACGATTTCGGTGGCGATTGCGCTGTCGTCGCAACGGCCATCGGCGGGATTTGCGCCGCTGGGCTTCTTTGGCGGCATCAGTCTGGCGGCAGCGGCGATCGCGGTGCTGATCTGGCTGTGCAACCGGTCTTCGCACCGCATCACCACGATGCTGGGCCAGGGCGGCGCGCGCGTCACCTCGCGCATGGTGGCGTTTCTGCTGTTGTGCGTCGGCGTGCAGATCATCGTAACAGGCGTGGTCGGCGTGGCCGGCATGGTGCACGGGGCGCACTTGTGACGGGCGGCATTCCCGCCTTGATGCGCGGCGTCGTGCTGACCGGATTTGGCGGCTACGACCGGCTGGTCTGGCGCGATGATCTGCCGGTGCCGGTGGCAGGACAGGGCGAAGTGCTGGTGCGGGTGGGTGCGGCCGGCGTCAACAACACCGATATCAACACGCGGATCGGCTGGTATTCCAAAGCAGTGGCGGCCGATACCGCAGCCGGCGCCGATGCCGGCTTCGATGGCGCGCAAGACGATGGCTGGAGCGGCGCGGCCTTTGCCTTTCCGCGCATCCAGGGCGCCGATGCGGCCGGGCGGATCGTCGCCGTGGGGCCGGGCGTCGATTCGCGGCGGATCGGCGAACGCGTGCTGGTCGAGCCGGTATTTGCCGATGGCGCAGGACCGGTGCGCTATTTCGGGTCCGAATGCGATGGGGCTTTTGCCGATTATGCGCAAGTGCCCTCGGCGCAGGCACATGCCATCGATTGCACTTTGACCGATGCCGAACTGGCCTCGTTTCCCTGCGCCTATAGCGCCGCGCTCAACATGCTCGACCGCGCCGGGCAAATGGCGGGCGAACGTGTGCTGGTGACCGGTGCTTCGGGCGGGGTCGGATCGGCGGCGGTGCAACTGGCGCGCGCGCGCGGCGCGGAAGTCTGGGCGCTCGCGGGCCATGACAAGGCAGCGGCGGTGCAGGCACTGGGCGCCGCGCGGGTCGAGCCGCGCGAGTCCGATTTGGTCGCCGCGTTCGGGCGTGACAGCGTCGATGTGGTGATCGATGTCGCGGGCGGGGCGCAGTGGGGCGCGCTGTTGCAAGTGCTGCGCCCGGGCGGGCGCTACGCGGTGGCAGGCGCGATTGCCGGGCCGATCGTCGAGCTCGATTTGCGCACATTGTATCTCAAGGATTTGAGCCTGTTCGGCTGTACTGTGCTCGGATCAGGGGTGTTTGCCGAACTGGTCGGGCATATTGCGAGCGGCCGCATCCGCCCGCTTATTGCCGCCACATATCCGTTGCGCGAAATCGCCAGGGCGCAGGCCGATTTCCTGACCAAGCGCCACGTCGGCAAGATCGTGCTGCTACCCTGATGCGGCGGCTGCGAGCCCGCCCAGTTTGACCGGTGCGCTCTCCTTAAGTCCCGCCATGGCGACGAGGCCGATTGCGGTAACCCCGGTCAGATACCACGCAATCGACAGCGGATTGCCGGTGACATGCAGCAACCAGGTCACCACCAGTTGCGTGGTCCCGCCAAACACCGCCACCGGCACCGAATAGACCAGCGCAAACGCGCGCGCGCGCACCGCTTGCGGCAGGCTTTCGGTCACCGCCGCATAGAACGCGATAAATTGAACCGAACTGAGCGCCGACAGGATGACGTTGGCGCCGATGAACGACACTGCATCGCGCTCGGTGGTCAGCCATAAAAAGCACGGCATTATCGCAAGCACGTATGCCAGTTGCGGCCAGAGCATCGCCGGTCGCCGGCCGATCCGGTCGCACAGCCAGCCGCCGAACAAGGCCAGCCCGACTCCGACCGCATCGTTGGCGGTTTCACCCGCAAATGCGATGGTGCTCGACAAATGAAGCGAGGCCTGACCGTACGTTGCCATGTAGTGGAAGATGTAGGTCCCGATCGTGCCGGTCGCGATGACCACGAATGCCAGCGCGATGACCCGTGCATAGCTGGCAAACGGCACCGGAGGATTTCTGCCGGTTTCGGCCGCATGATGCGTTTCAGGCAGGCTGTTGCGCACCAGCAGCGCCACCGGCACGATGGTTGCCCCCAGCATCAGCGCCAGCCGCCAGCCGTAGCTGCCGAGTTGTGCCTCGCTCATCACTGCGCTCAGGCCCAGCCCGACCGACGCGCCGACAGTGGCCGACACTTGCTGGCTGACCCCCTGCCAGCTGATCGCAAAACCGCGGCGTTCATCTTCAACTGCTTCGAGCATATAGGCGGTTGCCGATCCGATTTCGCCGCCCAGCGCAAACCCCTGGATCAGCCGCGCGGTGACCGCGATCAATGGCGCGGCAAAGCCGATCGTCGCATAGCCCGGGGTTGCCGCGAGCAGCACGATCCCCAGCCCCATCAGCAACATGCTGAGCATCATCGCCGGTTTGCGCCCGGCGCGGTCGGCAAATCCGCCCAGCACGTGCGCGCCCAGCGGCCTGGTGATGAAGCCCGCGCCGAATGTGGCGAGCGAGCCCATGAGGCTGAGATAGGGGTTGATCGAGGGGAAGAACGTGTGCCCGATCGGTATGGCGAAATAGGCAAACGTCACGAAGTCGTAGAATTCGAGCCCGTTGCCGATCGACGCCGCAGCGATCGCGCGCCGGATCTCGCGGGGGGACATCGGCACGCGCTCGGTCTGCTCAACGGTCATGTGCGTGCACCCCGTCCGGGCCAAGGCCCAAACTTCGCAGACTATCCACGAACCCGAAGGGTTTCAAGCATATGCGCAACAAGGAAGGTGCGGGGCAAAGCGCACACTTTCGCCCCATGCGTCACCCCGGACTTGATTGTACAGACCGGGGTGACGAAGGGGGGCCGGGTGGGGGGAGACGTCATAGTTTGCGCACCGAGACGATCGGCCCGCCCGTGCCGCGCTGGACGAGCACCGCGCTGGCAAGCCCGGCTTCGTGCGCGCGCGGCAGCGCGAAACTGGTGGCTGAGCCGGTCCAGCGGCCCAGATCGACCAGTTCGCGCACGACGTTGCGCTGGGCCAGCACGCGCCCGCCGTTTTCGCCCGCGTGGACGGGCACCGCGAGCGTGCGCGGATCATAGCGCACCAGCCAGACGGTCGCCGGCGCACCATTGGCGGGCGCGGCTTCGATCCGCACGCTGGCGGGCGTCGGCGAAATCGCCGGGCCGCCGCTCGGGGCCCCGACACGCGCGATGGTCGCTTCGAGCGTGCGGCGATCGGCGCCGACCACCGAGGCACCGCCGTTGACGATGAATTCGGGCGTCGCCACTTCGCCTTTGCCGGCGCGCGCATAGTCGATCTGGCGCGCGGTAAACGCTTCGGAGCCGAACGTGTCTTTCCAGCCGAGCCGATCCCAATACGTCACCGAAAACGACAGCGCTAGCACATTGGGCCGATTGGCAATCGCGTTGAGATCGGCCTCGGCAGGCGGGCACGACGAACAGCCCTGGCTGTGGAACAGTTCGATCACCACCGGGTTGGCAGCACTTGGCTGCGCTGCGCCAGCGCCCGAGGAAACCGCGCCCGGGGAAACCGCGCCCGAGGCAACCGCGCCCGAGGTAGTGAGAGCGGCGACACCGACCAGCGCGGTGCCGATCAGAGCAAGCGTAACGATGGGGCGTTGGAACAGCATGGGCCGGCCTTTGCAAAACGGGTTGATGCACCCCATTCGTTGCAGCCGCCCGATCGGTTACACGCAGGGGCGATAGCGCATCGCCACATCGCAGCGGGCATAGCGCGCGCCGTACTGCGCCATGATCACGGCATCGTGCTGAAACCCCAGCTTCTCGTAAAGGTGGATCGCCGCCGCGCATTGCGAATTGGTCAGCAGATAGAGCGGATCGGCCCCCATCGCCTGCCCACGCGCGATAATTGCCTGAAGCAGGAATTCACCCGCCTTCATGCCCCGCGCGCTGGCGAGCACGCCCATTTTGGTCAGTTCGACGCTGTGCTCGCCGGTTTTCTGCAGCGCGCATGTCCCGACAATGCCGAGGCCTTGCGCCTCGACAAACAGGATCGTGCCGCCGGCATCGATGATCCGTGCGCGGGGGTTTTCCAGCACTTCGCGGTCGGTCGGTTCGAGCCGGAACATCGCTTCGATCCATTCGACATTGATGTCGTGAAACGCTTGCGCCAGATCGTCGCGGTATTCGTGGATGGTGAGCGTTGGGCGCGTTGTTTGCATGGCTAGGCTCCTAGATCTTGTGCGCCGAAACGATCGGCCCGCCGCGCCCGCGCTGCACCAGCACCGCGCTCGCCAGCCCCGGCAGGTGTACGCGGGGCACCGCATAGAGCGTGTTGTCGCCGGTCCAGCGGCCGAGATCGATCAGTTCGCGCACCACGTTGCGCTGGACCAGCGTGCGCCCGCTGTTTTCGCCCGCGCTGACTTGCGTTCTGATCGTGCGCGAATCGTAGCGGACCAGCCAGATCGTGGCGGCCCAGCCTTCGGCGGGTGCGGCGGCGACGTGGACATACGTCGCGTCGGCGGAAATATCGGGGCCGGCTTGCGGCGGGCCCGCTTTGTCGATCACATCGTCGAGCGTGGGGCGATCCGACCCGATCACCACGCGCCGGCCGTTGATCACGAATTCGGGCGTGGCCAGCCGGCCTTTGCCGTTGTCCGCATAATCGAGCTGCCGCGCGGCGTACCAGTCCGAGCCATAAGGGTCTTTCCAGCCGAGCCTGTCCCAATAGGTAACCGCAAAAGACAGCGCGAGCACTTCGGGGCGATCGGCCAGCGCGTTGAGTTCGATTTCGGCGGGCGGGCATTTTGAACAGCCCTGGCTGTCGAACAGTTCGACCAGCACCGGATGGTCGGCGCTGGGGCGCGTGCCGCCGAAATGCGGCAGCTTCATGCCCGCCAGCACCGCGAATTCGGCCAGCGCCACCACGGTGACGGAGAACACCAGAGTCATGCGGAGGCGCTTGCGCAGCATTGTCGGGTCGCTTGTCTTGCGGGGCTGGGGCGCAGCGTTACAGGACCGGTCCCGGGCTGTCAGCCCAGTGCGGCCTGCTTTTCCTCGGCCAGCCGGTCAAGCTCGGCGCGGCTCTTGCGTTCGGCCGCGGTTTTCAGCTGGCCGCAGGCGGCATCGATATCGCGCCCGCGCGGCGTGCGCACGGGGGCCGAAATGCCCGCTTCGAACACCAGGTCGGAAAAGCGCCTGATCCGCTCGGGCGTCGAGCATTCGTACGGCGCGCCGGGCCAGGGGTTGAACGGGATCAGGTTGACTTTGGCGGGCAGCTTGTAGTGCTTGAGCAGACGCACCAGTTCGCGCGCATCGTCGTCGCTGTCGTTCTTGTCCTTCAGCATGACATAT
>CAITOD010000079.1 GCA_903893935.1 uncultured Sphingomonadales bacterium | reverse complement strand
CAGATAGACCGGCGGCCTGGCCGCGCCGCTGGCGCTGGCCGGGTCATAGCCGCTGGTGATCGCCAGAGTTTCGGGCCTGAATTGCACCCCGGCGTCATGCGGCATCCACAAGACCCTTCGCAAGCTGTTCATCAAGGTATTCTTCGGCGCGCGCGCAATACCAGTCGACAAACCGCAGCACCAGCACTTCGGCCTCTTCGGAATAGGGCCCTGGCGTATAGCCCGGACTGTCGACCCCGGCCTGGTTGTTTTCGGCCAGATCACGGTCCTGCAGATTGGTGGTGTGCCAGGGTTCGGCAATCGTCGTGCTGTCGTAATCGACCCCGTCGACCGCGTCCTTGTGCACCAGCCATTTGGCGGTCACCAGCGTTTCGCGCGGACCCGTAGGCATCGCGCTGAACGCAAACACCAGATCGCCCGTGGCATGCGCAAAGCTGTGCGGTTCGAGCGCCCAGCGCAGCGACCCGACATCGCCATCGCCAATCTTGCACATCGGCACTTTCGACGCCGGCTGGCCGTCGACTGTCATCGAAATCATGCCGGGGTTGAGCGGAAAGCGCGTGGCCTGCCACCAGTCTTCGCCCACCGGGCCGCTGGGCAGGCCGATTTCCTTCATGCGGGCATCGAACCGCAACGCATGTTCGGCACCGCCAAAGTCGAAATAGGCGCTCATGTCGGCGGGAAAGGTCTTGGCGAGTTCGGGGTGCGAACCCTGGCAGTGGTAGCATTCGCGCCCGTTTTCGAGCACCAGCTTCCAGTTGGCGCGTTCGACCAGCGTTTCCTGATGCGCGATTTTGGCGTTTTCGAGATCGTGCGGCCCCAGCACTTGTTCCATGTCGGCGCGGAAGCGGTCGAACGCCGGCGGATTGTCCGACAGGCAGATGTAGATCACCCCGGCGACCACTTCGGTGTGGACCGGCTTCAGCCCGTGGTCGCTGGTGTCGAAATCGTCGGGCATGCGCGCCGCGTTCATCAGCCCGCCGTCAAGCGCATAAGTCCAGCGGTGATAAGGGCAAACGATGCGCGGCGAACGGCCGAGCCCTTCCTTGCACAGCACCGCGCCGCGATGGCGGCACGAATTGTGAAAGCCACGGATCACCCCGTCGCGGCCGCGCACGATCAGCACCGGCCAGGGTCCGACTTTGATCGAGCTGTAACTGCCCGAAGTCGGCACTTCGCAAGTGAAGCCCGCCATCAGCCACGACCGGCCATACATCGCGTGCAAATCGAATTCGTACATCGCCGGATCGTTGTACAGCGCTTGCGGCAGGCTGTGGCCCGGCCGGCGGCTGTCAAACGCCGCTTTGATCTGTGCAAGATCCACGTGTCGTATCCCTTTATGGTGCGCCAAAAACCGGTCGGGCGGCAGCGCCACCGCGACGGATTCCCCGGCATGCGCTGCTTCAGTCCTGCAAATGGCACGCGCGCGCGCGCCGCAGCGAATCCCATTATGTCATGCCGGTATCGGATTTTTTGCGCAGGGTTTGACGAACAAAGGGGGATTTGCCGTATGGAGGGTGGTATTGATCGAGATCAATGACGCACAAGGCAGCCACGCCGGCGCGTCAGAGAATCAGCCGGCGGCATTGCCGGTGCCATGGGGAGCCCGGACCATCGCCAGCACGCATCAGATCAACCGCCGTTGGCTTCCGCTCAACGCCTTGCGCGCGTTCGAGGCGGTTGGCCGGCACCTGAGCTTTACCGCCGGGGCGCAAGCGCTGACCGTGTCGCAATCGGCCATGAGCCGCCATGTCTCGAGCCTTGAAGACCTGATCGGCAAGCCGCTGTTCGAACGCTCGGCCAGCGGGCTGCGGCTGACGCCGGCGGGCGAAGTGCTGCTGCCGGTGGTCGCCAAATGTCTCGACCGGCTCGAAGAAACCATCAACACCGTGCGCAATCGCGACAGCGAAAGCCGCCCCTTGCGGCTGCATATCCCGCCCTCGCTGCTCTATCAGACCGCGCTGCCGCTGCTTCACGGGTTTCGCCGCGAACATCCCGAAATCCGCATCGATGTGACAACGTCGAATGTCACCGGCACGCCGCAAGCCAATGTCGACATGGCAATCGTGTTCGACCGGCCCAATGTCGATGACCGCGTTACCGATCTGCTGTGGATGGTGCGCGTCGCACCGCTGTGTTCGCCCGCCACCTGGGCGGCGCATCAGGGCAAGAGCCTCGAACAGTTTCTGACCGCGGCCGAACTGCTCCACGTCAAGCTCGACAATGAACCGCGCGGGCTGCTGTGGAGCACGTATGCCGACCAGCAGCGCCTCAATCTCGATACAAGCGGCGGTCTGGCGTTCGACACCGCGTTTTCGGCGGTGCGCTATGCGATGGCCGCGACCGGCGTGGTGCTCGCCGATATCGACATGTTTGCCGACGAGATCGCCTTCGGCAATCTTGTCATGCCGTTCCCGTGTGTCGGCGCCGATGGCTATGGCTATTACCTGAAAACCCACGCCGAAGATCTGTCGGACCCGACTATTTTCCTGCTGCGCGACTGGATCATCCGCCATTTCGCCAAAGACACCGCGCGCGACAGCGAGGGAAGCGATCCGCTGCGGCTGGCGCCGGGGGGATAATCATTTGCCGATCGGCACGCCGATGATCATTTTGACAATCGTGCTGTCCTTGTTGGTGCCATAGCCTTTGCCAACCCCGAAATTGAATTCCCAGCGACCAAACCTGGTATCCAGCGCCAGATATGTCTCCTGGCTGCTGCCCGACACATTGCCGAAATCGCGCAAGGTACCTACCCCGTTATAGGTCTCGATGCCGATAATGGTCTCTTCCTTCAGTTTGTACCCCACTTTGGTCGCGAGCTGGATATCGGCCGGCGTTCTCGCCGGACCCGACAGCGCAAAATCGAAATTGACGTTTTCGCCGACGATCCAGTGATCGGTCTCCCAGCCGCCGATCAGCTTGATTTCGTTGTTCCACGGGTTGCGGTCGAGCCGGTAATCGAGCCGGCCCACTTCATAGTTGATCCCGTAGAAAAACCCGCGCTCGGCGTGGCTGCCCAGCCATTTCAGCCGGACTTTGTCGCCGTCGACACGAAAATGCCCGCCCGCATCGAGCGTGGCGAGCGGCAGATAGGCGCCGAGTTCAAAATGATCGTCGAGCGCATAGGAGAATTCGGGCGTGAACCGCTCGCGGTGCACGCTCGATTCCGCGCCGGGGTAATCGGGCGTGGCGTCGCCTGAAGGCACTGTGTTGACATGCACATCGAGCCCCGGCTGATGCGGGGGATTGATATCGTTCATGTAGACCTGGATTTCTTCGTCGGCAGCATGCGCCAGACTGGGCGCCAGCATGGCAGCAACCCCAGCAATCGCGCGCCGCACCATCCCGCTCTGACCGACTGCACCAAACATCACGAGCCCCCAGGTGAATTAGTAAGGATTTTTACACCTGTTTAGCTTGTGCTGTGCAGGTCGTCGGCTGTGCTGTACAGCCGGCGACACTCCACTCCCTAGAGGAGCGAGGGGTGCCCGGGGTGCTTACCCGGGGACCCCCTTCATCCTAGGGTGTATTTAGTTTTGATTCGAAAAAATATTAGCGCTTCGTCTCCTGAACCCCCTGAGGT
>CAITOD010000078.1 GCA_903893935.1 uncultured Sphingomonadales bacterium | reverse complement strand
CTGCCTGCCTAAAGCAAAGCACCGCGCTTGCCGAGACGACATACGTATACCACCGAAAGGCGCGCAATCAGCCCTGGCCGAGCGGCGAAATCCCGATCAGCCAGACATGCAGCACCATCGCAAAGACACCCGACAGCACCGTCCCCGCCAGCACCACCAGCACGGTGTTGGCGATTTTGGGCGAAGCGGGTGCGGCCGACGCTCCGCGTGCGCGCAGCGAAATGAAATCCGCCACCGCCCAGATCAGAAAACTGCCAAACAACGCCAGCGCGCCCGGAGTCGCATTGGCCAGCAGATGGCCCAGCGCCCAAAGCCCGACGCCCGCCACCATCGGGTCGCGCAGCGCCTGCTTGATGTGGTTGCGCGGCCAATAGGCGGCGACGAGGCAGATGAACGCAATCCACACCAGCGCGAACGTCAGATGGACCAGGCCATGCGGCAAATCATACAACGGCGCCTGCCCGCGCGCCTGGCCATAGCCGTAGATGATCAGGCCAAACCCGGCGAGCGCCGCCAGCGTATAGAGCCATTTCCACGGTCCCTCGCCCAGCCGCGCGATCATGGCCGCGCGCCAGCTGCCGGCAAAAATCTGCACCGAATGTGCGCCCAGAAACAGCACCAGTCCCGCGATCAGCAATGCCATGCCATCAATCCCCCCCATTGCCGGTCAGCCAGCCGAATTGCCTGTTCCCCCCGCCGCGCGTGCGGCAAGCGCCAGACTATGGCGGATTTCGAGCCGCATCAACCGCGATCGCGGCGCACCCGATCGCCTCAGGTGATCAGCGAGCGGCGTGTCAGCGGATTGCTGCGTTCGAGTTCGATCCGTTTGGCCAGCTGGCGGTTGAATTCGGTCGGCTGTTCGGCAAACGCGGCCGGGGTCATGCCGGTGAACTGCTTCATTTCGCGGATCAGATGCGACTGGTCATAATAGCCCTCGGCCAGGAACTGATCGAGTTCAGCATCTTTGTGTGTCATCGCCACGGCCGTGCGCAAGGCGCGGTATTTGCGCGCCAGCAGCTTGGGCGGCGAGCCGAAATAGCGCTTGCAGCGGCGTTCGACCTGGCTCAGCGAAAGACCGGTGGTGGCGAGCAAGTCGGGCAGCTGCGGTGTCACACTACCCGACAGCCAGGCATTGACCTGGTGCACGAAAGCGTGGAACGCGGGGCTGGTCTGCGCCATCAGGTCCTTGAGCAGGCTTGCAAAAATGGCGACGCGCGCATCGAAATCGGCCGCCACGAGCATCGCCGCGCGCGCCTCGATCACCGCCGGGCCAAGCAGATCGACCGCATCGAACAGCCGGTTGGCCGCCGCCGACGCATCCATCGGCACCAGCGCCGCCCAGCCCGACGGCAAGAGGCCGACGCCCACCACGTCGATCGTGCCCGCGCCGCTCATGGTCGAACTGCCGGTGGTCGGGCCCTGGATATAAATCTCGGGCATCGCCTGGACAGTGCCGTCGACAAACTCGCTTTGCCCGCTGTGGCCCGCCAGGATGAAGCGGAATTGCGCCAGATCGGCGCGATCAACCGCGTGAAAGCAGTCCTGATCCTGCCGCGCCTGATAGAAAAACGATACATAGTCGGCCAGGTCCGGCTCTGGCTGCCGAAATTCAACGACAAGGTCGGACATTGATGCCGCTCCGGAATTTGTATGCGCCCGATTTTGCCGCGATCATGCCACCAAGCGCGGGCGAGGGAAGCCCTGTCGCACCCGCGATGCCGATTCTGTCCAATCGCGGCACGAACCGGCGCTGCGCCCAGCCGTGCCGAATTTGAGTCGGATGCGTGGTTTCCGTCATAGGCTGGCGCGGGTTTGTCGATCATAATCAGCGCGAAAGGTCGGTGATGCGCCAGAAGTCCGTTCATCAGTCGCGCGCGATTGCGCCGGTCGCGCTATTGGCGCTGACGCTGTCGGCTTGCGTCAGCAGCGCGCCGCACCGCGCCGCGCCGCAGAGGACCGCGCTGGTGGCGCCGGCCCCCGCCGAACGCCAGTGCCTTGCCGACCTCGGCAAGACGCAAGCCAATTTCACCCCGCTGCCCGATCGCACGTTCGGCGCAGGGTGTTCGACCATCAACACCGTGCGGCTGTCATGGCTGCGCGGCGACGACGCGCATCTGCAACTCGCCAATCTGGGCCCGGTCACATGCGCGCTGGCAAACGCGATGCAGGGCTGGGCGCGCTATGGCGTCGACCGCGCCGCGCGTCAGGTGCTGGGCAGCCCGCTCGCGCGGATCGACACGTTCGGCAGCTACAATTGCCGCAACGTCGCCGGCACCGACCGCCGCAGCGGCCACGCCACCGCGAGCGCGGTCGATATCTCGGGCTTCGTGCTTGCCGACGGGCGCAGGATCAGCATCAAAGGCGATTGGTCAGACGGCAGCCCGGCGGTGCGCAATTTTCTGCGTGTGATCCGCACCAGCGCCTGCCGCCGCTTCGCGCTGGTGCTCACGCCCGATTACAACACCGCGCACCACGATCATTTCCATCTCGAAGTCGGCGCGCCGCATCCGGTCTGCCACTGAAGGCAGTTTGCGCTGGCGCTTACGCCGCATCGAGCCCCGAAGCTTCGATCCGCAACCGCACCGCCTCGGCGGCGTGGCGCGCGCCCAGTTTGCCCATCATTTTCATGCGGTGGATTTCGACGGTGCGCGGGCTGATTTCGAGCTCGCGCGCGATCGCCTTGTTGCTGCACCCGTCGGCCAGCCGGTCGAGCACTTCGCGTTCGCGGAGCGACAGGCGGGCGATGCGCTGGCGCGCTTCGGCAGCGCGCGCGCGTTGGGCGCGGTGGGCATCGGCTTCGTGCGCGGCGCGCGCAATCGCATCGTTGAGCGGCGCGATGTGCTGCGGCAAGGCCAGATAATCGAGCGCGCCGGCCTTGATCGCGCGGACCACCGCCCCGGTATCGGGATGTTCGCCGATCGCGATCACCGGCAGCCACTGCCCCGCGCGCATCATCGCCGCGATCAGCGCGGGCACCGCTTCGCCCGGCGGATCGTCGTGCGCGAGCACCAGGCCATTCGATGGCGCATGCGCCAGCAGTTCCTCGATATTGGCATAGATCTCCGCGTGATGGCCGGCGGCGAACGCCAGCCGGGCGAGATGGGCACGGCGCGCAATGTCGCCATCGAGGATATGCAGGGTCATACGGTCGATCATGCCGACCTTGAACCACCGATCGCGGGCAAGACGCCAATGGGGTTAGTTTCATTCCGAACCCATCATCGGGCTTGCAGGCGCGGACTACCGCACAATCCTAAGGGAATTCGCCTCCGGAACGGAGATGATTGCAAAAAATTCGGGACTTTTCTTCGACGATGGCATCGCCACGCGCGCACCATGCGCTTGCAATCGTGCACTTTGCGCACAACCCTAGGGTTTTGCCCCTAACCAATATGGCTAGGTAGTAATGCTAAGATGAAATACGTGTCAAGGCCCGCAGCGGGCTACTGGTCCGACGTCGCCAGCGCACGCACGCTCAGCGTGATCGCGAGATGGTCGCGATCGGGGGGCACACCCTCTTCAGGCGGCGCCACCGAAGTCAGGCCTTTGACCGGCGCAGCATCGCGATAATCGCGCCCGGCGGCGACGCGCACATAGCGGTCATCGGGGCAGATCGCGTTGGCGACATCGAACCCGATCCAGCCCAGACCTTCGACAAAGCCTTCGGCCCAGCCGTGCCCGGCCTCCTGCTCTTCCTGCCCGTCGATCAGCAGATAGCCGCTGACATAGCGCGCCGGAATGTCGAGCGCGCGCGCCGCGGCGATAAACACATGCGCCTGATCCTGGCACACCCCGCGCCCGGCCGTAAGCGCGGCTTCGGCGGTGGTGGCGACATGCGACGACCCCAGCGTATAAGCCACGCCCTCGCGCACCCGTTCGGTCAGCGCGTGGAGCGCGGCCAGCCGGTCTTGTGCAGCGGTTGCCTCAAGCCCCGCCACCAGCGCACCCACGCGTTCGCCACGCGCGGTCAAGGGCGTGTCGCGCAGAAAATGCCACAACGGCAGGTAACCGGTATGCCGGCCGACGACGCCGGCCTCGTCGCGCGTTTCGACCAGGCCATGCGCGCGGATCGTCACTTCGCGCGTGCCCGGCGCAATCCCCGCCAGCATGACCCGGTTGGCATATTCATCGTCATAGGCGACTTCGACCGCGGCGCCTTCGCACACGATGTCCCAGGCGATCACGGTCTGCCCGCGCCCCGATACCGGGGTCAGCCGCAGGCGTTGCAGCCCCTGCCGGATCGGCCCGGCAAAGCGGTATGTGGTGGTGTGATCGATCGCGAGGCGCATGGGGCTATTCCACAAACCGGTAATCGCGCTGGATCTGCTGCGCCAGCCGGTTGTTGCAGGCGAGGAATTCGCCGATGAACTGGTGCAGTCCCTGCTCGAAAATCGTCTCGATCGTCAGCGTCGCCAGGCCCTCGTGGCCCGACTGGTGGATCGCATGCGCCTCGGTCGCAAAACCGTATTCGCGCGCCAGGAAAGCGAGATTGGTCTGCAACTGCGCATAGCAGAACGCCAGGCTGCGCGGAAAGCGTTCGTCGAGAATCAGGAACGAGGCGATCCCGCGCGGGTCCATCTGCCCGGCGTTGAGCCAGCGATAGGCGCGCTCGCCCGCGACCGAGCGCAGCACGTTTTCCCATTGCACATTGTCGAGGCTCGACCCGACCGCCGACAGGCTGGGCAGCAGGACATAGTATTTGACATCGAGAATGCGCGCGGTGTTGTCGGCGCGTTCGACGAATGTGCCGATGCCCGCGAAATGGTAGATGTCATTGCGCAGCATGGTGCTTTCGATCGCGCCGCGCACTTGCGTGGCCTGGCGCCGCACCGCATCGAGCACATCGCGCAGCCGCGTTTCGGTGACCGGGCGCGCGAGGATTTCGCGCAGCTTCATCCAGCTTTCGTTGACCGCTTCCCACACTTCGCGCGTGATCCCGGTGCGCACCATGCGCGCATTGGTGCGCGCGGCCTCGATCATCGCCATCACGCTCGCCGGATTGTCGCGGTCGCGCAGCACGAAGTTGAACACGTGCGGGCCGGTCACATCCACGCCATGGCGCGCGGCATAAGCGCGGTGCAGCCCGAGCGTGATCAGCACGCTGCGCCATTCTTCGCTCGCCGCCCCGCTGTCGCGCGTCAGCGCCATGCGAAAGCCGGCCTCGATCAGGCGCACGGTGTTTTCCGCCCGCTCGAGATAGCGGAACAGCCAGAAGATGCCGTTGGCCGAACGCCCTAGCATGCGCGTTCTCCGATGCCCCGGGGGCCGATCCGCGGTTTCCTTGCGCGCGCCATCAGTCGTCCAGCACCCAGCTGTCCTTGGTGCCGCCGCCTTGCGACGAATTGACCACCAGCGAGCCCTTTTTGAGCGCGACGCGCGTGAGCCCGCCCGGCGTGATGTCGATCCCTTGCGGGCTGACCAGCACGAACGGTCGCAAATCGACATGCCGCGGCGCGAGCCCCGCTTTGGTGAAAATCGGCACGGTCGACAGCGCCAGCGTCGGCTGGGCAATGTAGTTGTCGGGCCGCGCGCGCAGCTTGGCCGAAAACGCGGCGATTTCCTTTTTCGACGACGTCGGCCCGATCAGCATGCCATAGCCGCCCGATCCG
>CAITOD010000077.1 GCA_903893935.1 uncultured Sphingomonadales bacterium | reverse complement strand
ATTGCCCAAGCAATTGATTTTGATGGTGGGCGGTAACGGGCTCGAACCGCTGACCCTCTCGGTGTAAACGAGATGCTCTACCAACTGAGCTAACCGCCCAAATAATTGATTTAAAACGGCTTTTTACGCTGTTTTGAACCATATCCATTTTGCAATGGACAGCAAGGTGTACCGCAGGAGGCCAAATTCGCCTCCAAATTTTCGCGATATCGCCCTCGCTTACGCGCCAATGCCCTCAAATTTAGGGATTTGCAATGGCCAATCATCTCGTTCGCAACGAGATGGGTCAGAGCGTAAAGCGCCGGGCTTCAGAGGAAATTATGTGCCCTCCGGATGGATTCCCGCTAGAAATCAATAGCTGCTTGGGGGTCAAAATCTCTCGGTAAATGCTGCAAGACCTACGTCAGACCGGATTTTGTTAGAAAATCGGATTCGTGACATAATTTGAGAAATATATGGCATCAGAGGTCAGTTGCACCTAATGGTGCTCGTCGGGAGCCCTGCCATGACAATCCGGGTTAGCATCACGCCCAACGGCTGGATGAGTTTGCCTGCAGACATCTGCAAACGCATTGGCCTTGCAAGCGGTGGCACGCTGCTCGTCGAGGAGACGCCAGACGGGGTGATCTTGCGCACCGTCGCTCAGTCGATTGCCTATGCGCAGGCGATTGCGCGAAAATACGCTGGCGCAAACCCGGATGTTTCCGTCGACGCCTTCATCGCCAACCGCGAGGCGGGTAGCGGCCAATGAGCGAAGGAGTTCTAGATGGTTCAGCTTTGCTGGTACTGCTCAACGACCAACCGGGCGTCGACACAAAAGCAGGTGCTGATAACAAAAACTTGATTTTTTGCGATATACCCCTTCCCCTTGCATAGTTCGGACGGCGAAAACATCCAAGAGAGTTGAGGTGTTGACTCAATTCAGACCCGCCAGGTCTGGAATTGGCCGATGTCCGACAACATTCAGGCCGAACGCTTCGAGCCCCACCATGGTGCGTGTCGGGTTATTCGTCAGCAGGATCATCTTGTGGACTTTGAAATCGGCGAGAATTTGCGCACCGATGCCATAGCTTCGATCGTCCATGCCGTCGAAGTCACCCGCCAGAGTCCGGCGCAAATCGCTGCCGGTTGGGGGGACAATCAGCAGGATCAGGCCCGCTCCAGCCTGACCGATTTCCATCATCGCGCGCTGCAGTATGCGCTTTTTGGGCCCCGGCTGACCGAGCATATCGGAAAACAACGAGGCCGCGTGTACGCGCACCAGCGTCGGCTGGTCCTGACGGATTTCGCCCATTTTCAGCACGAGATTGATCTCGCCGGTGACCTTGTTGCGATAGTTGAGCAGTTGCCAGTCGCCGCCATAGTCCGACGTGAACGGCGCGCTGTCGATACATTCCACCAGGTGATCGTTGCGCAGCCGATAGGCGATCAGATCCTTGATCGTGCCGATTTTCAGGCCGTGCGTTTGCGCGAAGGAAACCAGTTCGGGTAGGCGCGCCATGCTGCCATCGGGATTCATGATCTCGCAGATCACGCCCGACGGATTGAGCCCCGCCATGCGCGCGATATCAACCGCGGCCTCGGTGTGCCCGGCCCTGACCAGCACGCCGCCATCGCGCGCGGTAAGCGGGAAGACATGGCCGGGCGTCACGATATCCGCGCGAGTCTTGGCGCCATCGATCGCAGTCAGGATCGTGCGCGATCGGTCCGCCGCCGAAATGCCGGTGGTCACACCTTCGCGTGCCTCGATCGAAACGGTAAACGCAGTTTCGTTGCGACACCGGTTTTGGGCCGACATGGGCTCCAGCTCCAGCTGTTCAACCCGCGCGCGAGTCAATGTCAGGCAGACCAGCCCGCGACCATGCGTGGCCATGAAATTGATCGCGTCGGGCGTTGCCATCTGCGCGGGGATGATCAGGTCGCCCTCGTTTTCGCGATCTTCTTCATCGACCAGGATGAACATGCGGCCGTTTCTGGCTTCGTTGAGGATTTCTTCCGTGCTGGCAATCATGACATCCACCCTACCCGCCAGGACCGACTCTTTGAATTTGCGAGTGTTTGCGGGGTAGGCTTGCAGGGGCTGTCCGTGACGCTCAATTGCCCACGCGTCCGCTTTGTGTACCGTCAAGCAGCATACTCAATCGTGGGGCCGATCGACCCTACGCAACGGTTTGCAGACCGAAGCAACCAGCAGGGTGGCCAGAATTGTGGCAATGCCTCCCGCCACAATTGCCGGCACCAGCCCGAACCAGCTCGCGGTCAGGCCGGATTCGAACGCGCCGATCTGGTTGGAACTGCTAATGAAAATGCCGTTCACGGCCCCTACACGGCCGCGCAATTCGGGCGGTGTGCGCAATTGCACCAGCGCGCTGCGGATATGGATGCTGACCATGTCGGCCGCGCCAATGCCCGCCAGCAACACCAGGCTGAGCGCAAAATTGTGCGACAATCCGAACAGGCTGGTCAGCACGCCAAACAGCAACGTCGTGCCGACCAGAACGGCCCCCGCATGGCGCGCCACTGGATGGCGCGCCAACCAGATGCCGAGCAGTACCGCGCCTGCCCCCGGCGCTGCACGCAAAAGGCCAAGCTCGACCGGGCCCGT
>CAITOD010000076.1 GCA_903893935.1 uncultured Sphingomonadales bacterium | reverse complement strand
GAACACGGTGATCGTGGGCGAATACTGGTTGACTTCGAGATCGGGCACCTGGCCCGCCAGCGCGGTCACATCCTGCCGCCCGATCGCGGCGAGCGTGTCCTTGCCCAGCGCGGTAACCGCGATGCCGATTTTCTGCGCGCTTTGTTCGCGCTTCTGCGCGGTCACCACGATTTCGCCCGTTTCGGGCGCGGCAGCGGCCTGCGGTGCGGCATCGGCTGCGCGCGCCATCTGCGGCATGATCCCGATGGCGAGCGCGATCAGCGCGACGCGCGCGGAAAATTTCCCTCTGAGTGCCATGATGCCAATTACTCCCCGTTCGATCGGCAAGCCGTTATGGGCACGACCGACCGCGCGCCTTCGCGCGCCACAAGCCCGTTTATTGAGGCGTTCCTGCGGCGCGCTCTTGCCCGATGTGGCCAATCTGGGCCGATCCGTCGTCGGGCACAGGAAAGGCGCCTTTGGCGTAAGCATCGCCTTTGCAAATCCACCGGCCGTGTTCTTTGGCCCAGATGAACAGGATCGCAAACGAGAACGGCTTTTCCTTGGGATCGGTGGGCGTCACATAGAAATTGGCCCAGTCCCAGCCCGCCTTGCCGCTGACAAAGGTGCTGATCGAGCGGACTTTGACATGGTTGGCGCGGGTCACATCGTCATAGACTTTCCTGAACTCGGCGCTGCCCATGCTCACGCCTTCACCTTCGCCGACCGAGATGGCGTCTTTGGCATAGAACCGGCCGAGGATGTGGTCGTCGCGGCCTTGCGCGAAATCGCGTTCCTTGAGGTCGTAGAGCTTGCGGATCGCCAGTTTGAAAGCGCGCAATTCGCGGGTCTCTGGCGCGGCAGTGTGCCCATGCGGCGATGCGGCGAAGGCAGTTATCGGGGCGAGCGCCAGTGCGATAGTCAGGATCGGTTTCATCGACATTATCCTCATGCCAGCGACAGGATTTGTTCGGCGGCGCGTTTGCCTTCCTCGGCGGCGGTTTCCCACATCTGTGCACCCGAAATCTCCGAGTGGCTGAACGCGATGCGATGGAACGGCTTTTTCAGCACTTCGAGCGGCGAGGGCTTGCCGTCCTTGCCGAATTGCATGCCCGGATGGTTGACGAGATAGGCATGGCCCTGTCGATTGGCGATGATCGCGGCGATGTCGCGATCGGCATCAAAGCCATATTTGCCGAACATTTTGGTGAACTGCTCGCGCGCCATCGTTTCGATCTGGGCAAAGCTCATCGAAAACAGCTGCATCCTCGCCGCCGTGCATTGATCGGGGAACGGCAGATCGGGCACCAGGAACGGGATATATTGCGTCAGGATTACCGGTTTGTTCGGGTCGAGCGGCTGGGTCTCCTTGCCGTCGAGCACCAGATTGCGGCGCAGGCTGGTCCACCAGCCAAGCCCTTCGAACCAGCGCACCGCTGCTACGCCGAGATTTTCGAGAAACTTCCAGTTGCGCACCGCCACGTTCAGCGTGAGCATCGGCGCGTGGTGGAAGCAGTTCATCGCGTCGCGCACTTCGGGGCTGATGTCGTGACAGATATGCCGGTTGGCGTGTTGCTGGCCGGCGCAGATCACGTGCTTTGCGCGCACCGATTGTATCTTGCCCTGTCTGGCGTAAGTAACGCGCACGGTCTCGGCCTTGTCGGGCTTGCCTTCGTGCACGACAGAAAACACCGTGGCCGCCAGTCGCATGCGATAGCGATCGCCCGGCCGGTCGAGCGTATCCCAGTTCACCGTGCTGTACTGGATGTCGTAAAGCGTATCGCTGCCCGACAAAGCTTCGGGTTTGGCGAGCTTCAGGAAACGTTTGGCCTGATAGGTGTTACCGCCGGGGAAGGTGGCAAGATAAACCTGGTCGGTGGGATCGGCCCCGCCATTGAGATAGCGCGAATAGCCGTTGACGCCCGGCATCATGTAGTTCCAAGCCTGATAGGCCGAAACGATGTCGGGTCCTAGTCCGCAGCCCATCGCGGCCATGACCGGCCCGAAATAGGCGCAGATATCGTCGATCAGATCGGCCGGCACGCCTGCGACATCGAGCAGGAACTGTTTGTAGGTCATCGAATCGAGCCACTGCGCCCAGTCGTCGCGGCGCGGCGGGGTGCGGTAGAGTTCCAGATCGACGAACGCCTTTTTGAGTCGGTCGGAAATCGGCGCTTTGGCAAAGCCGTCGCGCCACGGGTTTTTGACCATGCCGTGGCCTTCGTAATAATAGGCCATGTCGGCGCGTTCCCAGCCGACATGCATCGGCGACCACATGTCTTCGGGAATGAGAATGTCTTTGCTGAGGTTCTTGGGTTCCTGCAGCGTGAACGTGGTCGGAAAGCCGAGTTCGCGGATGAACGGCGAGGGAAACCCGGATTCGATCGCTTTGGCAAACGGCACCACAATGCCGGTCGATCCTTGCGGCGCGGTCAGCCGGTAGCCATCGACTTCGAGATCGTTCTGCTTGGCTTCGCCGCCAAAGATCTCGTGCTGGTCGAGGATCAGGATTTTGGCATCGGGCTTCTTGTCGAGAAACACATAGGCTGCGGTGAGGCCGGAAATGCCCGCACCGACAATCACAAGATCATAGATACCGTCGACGACCGGGGCATTGGCGATCCGCCGGTCGAGCTCGCCATTGCGGATTTCGCCGTGTGCCGCGTTGACCACTTTGTACGTGTTACCGTTCTTGCCGGCATAATCGCCGATGCCGCCGGGGCCGGTCCAGTCGGGGCCGAGACCGGTCATCGGCAGGCCGGTGGTCTGCGCGTTTGCTTGTCCGGTAAGCGCCGCCGGGGCCGCCATCGTCAACAAGGCCGTGCCGGTGCCGAGCAGCGTGCCGCCGAGAAAATCGCGGCGCGTGACATCGGGGCCGGGTGTGCCGGCAGGCGTCTGATCAGGCATTCGAACGACTCCCTAAACTCGAATTAATTCGAGATTGTTCGATTGCCAAACCGATGTCAAGAACCGTCGGGAAAAAGGCCGGTCAGCCCCGCGCGGGCAGGATCGGCGGCAGATAGAGTTCGAGATAGGCACTTGCCGCGCGTGCCGCTTCGGCCACATAGAAGTCGGTCAGCGTGTCGTGCTCGCGCACCGAGAGCATGAACATCAGGTCGGCGATCTCGATCGCGCGGAAGAAAGCCGCGTCGATTTCGGCCAGATCGGGCACGACAAAATGCTTTTCGATCGACTCTCGCAGCAAGACCCCGATCGACATGTCGTTTTGCCGGTCGCGGTTCTTGATATCGGCCGGCGTGTGCGGCCCAAGCTGGATTTCCAGCGCCGCGCGCGACTCTTGGTAGAATTCGCGGCCCCGTTCGATGAGCGCCGCGACGATCTGCGACCAGGCGGTAAACGGCCCGGCGAGCGGCCGATCCAGCCAGGCGAGCAGGTCTTGCGCCACGTCGACCGCCAACGCGGCCAGCAGATCCTCGATCCGCGGGAAAAAGTGATAGACCGAGGTCTTGGGCACGTCAGCGCGCTCGGCCACTTCGGCCAGCCCGAATTGCCCGACATGGTGATCGCGCAAAATGTCGCGGCAGGCCTCGATCAGCCGCTTGCGGCGTTCGACCCCGCGTGCCTGTTGCCCTGCCGGCTTGATCATTATTCGAATAATTTCAAATTTGACGCCCGATAGCAAGCCCGCGTCATCAGGCAGCCGCGTGCAGCCGGCGATGCGCCAGTGTTGGCACGCGCAACAGGGCAAAGCTCAGCAGGAACAGCGCGATGCACACCAGTTCGACCACGCGGAAGCTCTTGCCGTCGATCAGCGGGGCGGCGATCAGCGGCCCGCCGCCGAGCCCGATCATCTGCATCGCCACCGCGAACGACATCATCCGCCCGCTCGCGTCGAAATCGCCGATCCGCCCGAGGATGAATGGCAGCACAAAGTTCCACAGCACATTGAACCCGCACACGCCGACCGTAAACAGCAGCAGGCCCGGGGTGCCGAGCAGCAGCGCAATGCTCGCCGCACCACCCAGAATCCCGCCGGCAATCGCCAGATCGCGCGGGATGCGTTCGGCCAGAAACACCGAGGCGAGCGCGCCGCCCACGGCCAGCCCTTGCGACGCGAACAGCGCATTGGCAACCGCCTGCTCGCTGATCCCCGCGCTCGTGCCGACAAGGAACAGCACCGCCCAGGCGATCCCTTGCGCAATGTTGTAGGCAAGCACGGCCAGCAGCGCGATGGCCAGCAAAGACACCGGCAATTGCCGGATGCCCGGGCGCGCCATCTGGGCGGCGCCATAGCCGTGCGGCACGAACAGCACGCTGACGAGCGCCAGCGCCGACAGCGCGCCGAACACCATGAACAGCCCGGCAATGTCGATGCGGTCGAGAATATCGGGCAGATACCACAGCCCGAACGCGCCATAGGTAAGCAGCAGCACCAGATAGAGCGCGACATTGCGTTCGGCTTTGGCGGTGATCCCGACAAAGGTGAAGCTGATCGAAATGATGATCCCTTCGCCAAAGCCCGCCACGAGCCGCAGCCAGCCGAACCATGCCGCATGCGTGCCGAGCGCCGATATCACATCGCCCAGCACGGCAATCAGCAGCCCGCCGGTCACGATCGCGCGCCAGTCGATCCGCGTGCCGACCAGCGCCATGAAAATCGTCGCGAGCGCCACGCCGAGCATTTCCAGCCCGACCAGATCGACCGCGCGCGAATCCGACACATGCAGATGCGTGACATAGCCTTGGACAATGCCCGGCTGGATGATGAACGACAGCACCCCGATCGTGCCCAGCACGATCGCGCTGAGCAGCGCCGGCCAGCCGTTGACGTTGATTTCGCGGGGACGCTGTTGGGTCATGCCTGAAGGGGTTTCCGTTGATTGCGCGACATCGAGACTTGGCATCATGCACCACGCCGGGCTTGTCTCAAATGGCCATGCGCGCGCCACCCTATTTGCGATTTGAGCGAAATTATCAAATTATGGAAATTGCGATCAATTCGCGACTCCGCGCGTGGTATAGCTTTTGGTCATAACGCGGTCGAACGCGAGTCAACCGGGAGAAAATCATGGCCGATGCCACTTCTGCGCAGCAACGTGTCCTGTTTTCGCGAAACACCATGAGCCAGGTGCATGCCAGCGCGCTCAACGGCTGGGACGGGCTGGTCGACGAAGGCCTCGTGCCCGAAATCCATGCGCTGCGCGATACGCGGCCGTGCGACATCAGCCGGCCGTCGATCCCGCTGGCCGAATTCGTGCGCTTTTCCGAAAGCGTGGTGGCGCGCTCGCGCGATGTGGCAATCCCCTGGGCGGCGGGGATGCGGTTCGATCTCGGCTCGCTCGGTGGCGGGCTGGGCGAGCCGGTGCTGGGGGCGACGCGCGTCGGCTCGGCCTTGCGCCGGCTGGTCGATCTGTTCGTGGTGCTGCAGGATTGCACCGAAATGACGCTCGATCGCGAAGAAGGCATGGCGAGTGTCAGCTATCGCATTCTCGATCCCGATATCTGGCCGCGCCATCACGACGCGATGTTCACTTTGGGGATCGTCGCGCAGATCATCCGCCGCGGCACGCGCGGGGCGTGGGACAAAGTCGAATTCGCATTCGAAGCCGAAGCGCACGAGATGCGCGGCGATATCGGCAAAGTGCTCAACGCGCCGTGCAGCTTTGGCGGCGATACCAACCAGATCCGCTTTCCCGCCGCGATGCTCGATTGCGCGCTGCCGGTCGAACACCCGTCGAACGATCTCGGGCGGGTCAACCGCGCGATTGTCGAGCACCGCCGGCGCACCCCGCTGGTCGAACGGCTGGCGCAAGTGGTGTGGCGCGACATGAATTGCCGCCCGATCGAACAGGAACGCATCGCGCGCGAAATCGGCATGTCGAGCCGGACCATGCGGCGCAAGCTGGCCGAAGAAGGCAGCTCGTTCCAGGAAGTGCTCGATGAATGCCGCATGCGCCAGGCGCTGTTCGAATTCCGCACCCGGCCCGACTTGTCGATTGCCGAAATCGCGCTGCGGCTGGGCTATGCCGAACACAGCAATTTCACCCGCGCGTTCCACCGCTGGAGCGGCATTTCACCGCAAGCCTGGCGCGCACGCATGACGCGGACGGCGCACTGATGGCGCGTCTGCTGCTGCTCGAAGGCAACCCCGCCGATCGCCGCGCGCATGCCCGCGCGCGCGGCGTGCGCTGGTCGAGCGAGGTCTATGCCGAAACGATCCTGCGCCATTTCCCCGGCATCTCGCTCGAAGTCGCGTTTGGCGCCGATCCCGGCGAAGGCCTGCCCGAGGGACGCGCATGGGCCGACTACGCCGGGCTGGTGATCACCGGTTCGGCGCTCCATGCCTATGATCAGGATGCGGCGGTCACCGGCCAGATCGCGCTGATGCTGGCTGCGGCCGAGCAGGGCCTGCCGATTTTCGGTTCTTGCTGGGGGTTGCAGATTGCCGCCGTGGCCGCCGGCGGCCGCGTCGCGCCTTCACCGCGCGGGCGCGAAGTGGGCGTGGCGCGCAAGATTGCGCTGACCGATGCGGGCCGCGCGCATGCCATGTTTGCGCACAAGGCGCCGGTGTTCGATGCGCCGTGCATCCATTATGACGAAGTGGCGAACTTGCCGGCGGGCGCGATCGTGCTGGCCGGCAATGCGCACAGCGCGGTGCAGGCGGCGCTTGTTCCGCTCGGTCAAAGCACGGTGTGGGCGGTGCAATACCATCCCGAGTTCGATCTGGCGCAATTGGCGCAGCTCAACCGGCTCGATCAGGACGACATGATCGCGCAAGGCTTCTTTGCCGATCAGGCGGCAATTGCCGCGCACAACGATAAGCTGGAAGCGCTCCACGCCGACCGGTCGCGCGCCGACCTCGCCTGGCAGCTGGGGATCGACAGCGACATCCTCGACGACCGCACCCGCGCGGCCGAAATCATCGCCTGGATCGAAAGCGAAGTGCTGACGCGGGTCCTCCCCGGCACGGGGAGGATTGGCTCAGTTCCAACCGCTCTCCGGCTTGTCGAACCACACGTGCACCTGGCTGGTGCCGGTGGCGTTTTCGTAGTCCGAGAATTGCCGGCCTTTGGCTTT
>CAITOD010000075.1 GCA_903893935.1 uncultured Sphingomonadales bacterium | reverse complement strand
CAGCCGGAACCGCGTGCCTTCGCCGCGCGCATGGTGATAGGCAAGCGCGAACTTGAGCGCGGTATCCGCGCTTTCGGACCCCGAATCGGTAAAGAACACCCGGTCGAGCCCTTCGGGCATCAGCCGCGCCACCGCGCTTGCCGCCGTGAACGCCGCGGGATGCGCCAACTGGAAGGTCGGCGCGAAATCGAGCCGCTGCGCCGCTTCGGCAATCGCTGCGACGATCGGTTCGCGACCGTGGCCGGCGTTGACGCACCACAGCCCGGCAGTGCCATCGAGCACGCGCATGCCGTCGGTGGTGACATAATGCATATCGCGCGCCGAGGCGAACAGGCGCGGGTTCGCCTTGAAAAAGCGGTTATCGGTAAACGGCATCCAGAAATGCGACATATCGATGTCGCCGGCCGCAGCGACCAGTTCGTCGCGCGTGCGGATGTCGAGTTTGGCGAGTGTGGCCATGGCAGGCGTCTCCGGTGTGATCTCACGCCTGTTTGGCAGAGACCCGCGCAAGCAGCAAGAACCGGCGGGGTCCTATCAGGATTTGCGATAGGCAGGATTAGTCAAGCCTGCCAGTCGGGCGGCGCTTCGCCGACCATGGCGGTCAGCCAGGCGGCGAACTGGCGCAAGGGGCGGGTCTGGCCGCCGTCGCGCAAAGTGGTCAGGTAATAGGCGCCGAGCGAGACCGCGCGAAACGCCGGATTGCCCGCGCCGAGTTCGACCACGCGCCCGGCGGCGAGGTCTTCGCTCGCCAGAAACGCATTGGTCAGCGCCACCCCCTGGCCTTCGCGCGCCGCGACCAGCGTCATATGCGCCTGCCACAGCCGCGCCACCGGCGGCGGCAGCGCCGCGTCGGCGAGCGCATGCGCGCCGAACCACACTTGCCATTCGACATCGTCGTCTTCGTGGAGCAGCGGCAGCGACAGCAGATCGACCGGGTGTTCGACGCGCCGCCCCACCAGCCAGGGCGCATCGGGCTTGGCGACGGGGAACACGCGCGGGCGGATCACCGGCACGCGCGCGATCGTCGGGTGTTCGCCCGGCGCAAAATCGGTGTCGCGCCACCAGCGCAGATCGGCATGCGCTTCGTGCCGGCCCAACTCGGGCGCTGCGTCCGACGGGCGCAAAGTCACCGCCAGCCCGGGATGCGCGCGCGCGAAATCGGGCAGGCGGCTGGTGAGCCAGTGATAGGCGAGCCCCGGCATCGACCACACGTGCAGCCGCGCCCCGGCATCGCCGCGTACGCGTTCGGTGGCGCTGCACAACTGGTCGAACGCGGGGCCGATCAACGCGTGATAATCGGCGCCTGCCGGCGTCAGCCCGCCGTGCACGCGATCGACCAGCATTGTCCCCAGCCAATCTTCGAGCGCGGACAAGTGCCGGCTGACAATCGCGTGGCTGACACCCAGCGCCACCGCGGTGCGGCGCACTTTGCCGTGGCGGCCAAACGCTTCGAACGCGCGCAAGGCGGCAAACGGCGGCAAATGGGGACGGTCCGACATGGTAACTCCTGGTCACCAGACTGCTACCATTTGTCGGCTTATCTGCGCAAGCCCGTGGTGTCATACCGTTGCCATTCGTCCCGCTTTGCCGGAGTCTTTTCCATGATCGATAACGCTTCGCTTGCCGCCCGCCGCGACCGCGCCGTTCCGCGCGGCGTCGCCTCGTCCACCGCGATCTATGCCGACCGCGCCGACAATGCCGAGCTGTGGGATGTCGAAGGGCGCCGCTATATCGATTTCGCCGGCGGCATCGCGGTGCTCAACACCGGGCATCGGCACCCGCGCGTGATCGCGGCGGTCGAGGCGCAACTGGCGCGTTTCACGCACACCGCGTTCCAGGTTTCGCCGTATGAAAGCTATATCGAACTGGCCGAAAAGCTGAACGCGCGCGCGCCGTTTTCGGGCGATGCCAAGACGATCCTGCTCACCACCGGCGCCGAGGCCTGCGAAAACGCGGTCAAGATCGCGCGCGCCGCGACCGGCCGTTCGGCTATCATCGCGTTCACCGGTGCGTTCCACGGCCGCACGCTGCTCGCTTCAGCGATGACGGGCAAAGTCGCACCCTACAAGCGCAAGATCGGCCCGATGCCGCCCGAAGTGTTCCACGCGCCGTTCCCCACCGGGATCGACGGCAACACCGTCGAACGCAGCCTCGCCGCGCTGCAATACCTGTTCGCCGCCGATGTCGAGCCCGAACGCGTCGCAGCGGTGATTGTCGAGCCGGTGCAGGGCGAAGGCGGGTTCCACGTCGCGCCGACCGAATTCCTCGAAGCGCTGCGCGCGCTGGCCGATCAGCATGGCTTTCTGCTGATCGCCGACGAAGTCCAGGCTGGCTTTGGCCGCACCGGCAAGCTGTTCGGCATCGAACACAGCGGTGTCGAGCCCGATCTGGT
>CAITOD010000074.1 GCA_903893935.1 uncultured Sphingomonadales bacterium | reverse complement strand
GGCGACATACGTCAGCGTCGCATTGGCCGGCGTGATCACGCCGATCGCGCCGCTGGCCGACGACGGCAGCGCATAGTTGGCAAGATTGGTGCCCGAATTGGCGACGAAGTTCGACGGGGTCAGGCTGGCGGTCACGGTAATCCCCGTGCCGGCATTGGCCGAGGCATACGTGCCCACCGTCTGGTTGACGGTTGCGCCCTGGCCGCTGGCGAACCCGGAAAGCTGGAAATTGCCCGAGGTCAGCGTGGCAGTTGTCGTGCCGTCATACGTCTTGCTGGTCGTGCCGATCAGTCCGGCGGTCACCACAGTCAGATTGGCCGGATTGATCGTCAGCGAAACCGGCACCAGGGTCAGGTCATAGCCTTGCTGGTTCGAATAAAGCCCGGTGAGCGCGGCCGTATAAGTCCCGGCGTTGGACCCGGTGGCGGTCGCAGACGTGCTGCCCAGGATCTCGGCCAGATTGGCGCTGGTGGGCACCGTATAGCCGCTGACCGAATGCGCCTGCCCATCGTAGGTGACGGTCGCGGAATTTCCGGTAATCGTCAGCGGCGTCAGGAACACGCGCAGCAAAGGCCCGGTGCTGCCGTCGTAGATGCGCCAGGCGTTGGTCGTGCTGCCGGCGTTGTCGATCGCCCAGCCCGCTGCCGTGAACGTCGCCAGGCTCTGCAGCGCGGCCGTGGTAATCCCGGTGCCGCCGTTGGTGTCATTCAGCCCGGTGGTCTGCGTGTCGAAAAACGACGCGGTGATCGTGCCGGTGTTCGAACCGACCAGGCCGCCAAGTGCAGTTGCGGTTTTGTCGCTGCTTTTGACCGCGCCGGTGGCATAGCTGTCGGTGATTGACGGCGCTGCGGCCTTGCTGCCCGGCAAAGCTGCGTTTTGACCGACAAGCCCGCCGGCTTGCGCCAAGCCTTTGACCGCGCCGGCCGCCACCGATCCGGTGGCATAGGTATCTGAAATCGAGCCATAATTGGCCCCGACCAAGCCGCCGACAAAGTTGAGCCCGCTGACATTGCCGGTTGCGTAGCTTTGCGTGATCGAGCCCGAATTGACTCCGGCCAGACCGCCAATATTTGACGATGGTCCGGCGACCGAAGTTGGCAAAGTCGAACTGGTAACTTTGCCGGTAGCATAGGCGCCGGTAATCGAACCGGTCGCATCCTGCTGTCCGACCAGACCACCGACATTGATGACCCCGGTTACGGCCCCGGTGGCATAAGTCGCACCGTTGGCATCGTTGGCGATGATGCCTCCGTTTTCGCCCACCAGACCGCCAACAATACCGTTGGAAGAATCCGAACCGTAAACCGTCCCGGTGGCATAGCTGCCCTTGATGCTCGCACCGCCCGCGCTGAACCCGACCAGGCCCCCCACTTGCGTGCTGCCCGAGACTTTCCCGGTGGCATAGGAATCGGTGATCGCACCATAATTCATGCCGACAAGGCCTCCGCCCGCACCAGAGTTGCCGCCTTGCGTAACCGCACCGGTGGCATAGCTGCCGGTGATCGTTCCTCCTGCAATATTTTCGCCGACCAGACCGCCGACCAGGTCGGTGCCCACGACTTTGACGGCCGAGTATGAGCCGCCCGAAATTGCCCCGCCATTGTAGCCGACCAGGCCGCCGGTTATGCCCGCATCGGCTTCGCTGACCGAGCCTGTCGCATAACTGTTGATGATCGAACCGAAATTCTGCCCCGCAAGCGCACCAACATAGCTGTCGGCAGTGATCGAAACCGAAGTCAGCCCCAGATTCTGCACCACGCCACCGGCGCCGATATACGCGAACAGCCCGATGTTCGAATTGCTGCCCTGGCTGATAAACAGGCCGCTGATCGTGTGGCCCTGGCCGTCGAGCGTTCCGGCAAAGCCCTTTCCACCCGCCGTGTTGGTAATCGCATTGTCACCCTGATCGTAACCGATCGGCTGGAAGCCCGAACCGCTGTTCCAGTTTGCTGTACCCGCAGCATTGATGTTCGCCGCAAGCACAAAGCTCGAGGTGAGATATTGCATCGAGCCGATGCCCTGCAGGCCGTAAGCGTCCACGATCTGGTAGGGGCTGGCCGCGGTGCCCGCGCCGCCTGCGACGCGCAGGAAGTTCGCGTTGTCGAAGTCAAAGCTGAAATCGGTCGCGCTGAACGAAGGCAGGGTGGACGTGTTTTGAACCCAGCTGCCGTTGGTCAGACTGAATGTGCCGATATTCACGGCCGCCGTGGCGGTGACCGTTCCGGTAGAGGCCTGGCCGTTGCCCGGCGTCAGCACCAGCGTCCCCGCAGGTGCACTGATCGCGGCGGAAATGTTGATGTTGTTATAGGCTTGCAGTGTCAGCGAGCTCGTGCTCGACCAACTGACCGCGCTGGTGATATTGATATCGCCATTGCCGCTCGTGGCCGTGCCATAAGCGCTGGGATTGACGGCTACGGCAGAACCCGTCGCGCTCGAGGTTCCGGTTGAATCGCTGGTTCCGGTCGTTGCAAGGATCACACTGTTGCTGGCCAGCGCGGCGGACAAGGCGCTGGCACCGGTCGCATCGATTGTCAGATCGAGCGGATCGAGCAGCCACGTACCCGTCTTCCCGTGCGCCGCCAGCGTGCTGATCGCAAAGCCCGTGAAATCGACGGTATTGCCCGAAGTTTCGATCAGACCGCCGTTGCCGGTCGTTCCCAGCGCGCGCGCGGTCAGCGTGGCGTTGCCAGAAACGCTGTTGCCCAGCACTTTGATGTGGCCGGCATCGCCGCTCGCCGCATCGACGCTGATCGTGCCGCCAAGATCGATATTGCCCGACGTGCCACTGGCGCTCTGCGCGTTCACGCTGCCCGGCAGGTTGACGATGTTGCGCACCGCATCGCGCGCCGCTGCACCGCTCAGCAGCGCGGCCGAACCGTCTGCCGAAAGCTGCGCGCCGGTGGGCAGCGCCACTTGCAGGAAGCCGCCGCCATTGACATCGAGCGTGGCGACCACGCCCGCGCCGATCACGACGTGGCCGGCGGGCGCGAGGATCGTGCCGGTGTTCGACACATTGCCCGCGAGCAGCCCGACAAAACCGCCGGTTTGGGTCGTGATCGTGCCGGCATTGGCGATCGTGCCGCCGGTGCCGGTGAACTTGCCTTTGCCCGACAGGAAATCGGCGTCGGCAATGTCGAGCGTCGACGCGACGAAGCCGCGACCAACCGAAATCGTACCGCCCGGCGTGATCTGGATGCCGTTCGGGTTGATCAGATAAACGCTGCCATTGGCGATGATATCGCCCGCGATTTCCGACGTCGTCTGCCCCGTTACGCGGTTGAGCGTGGCGCTTTGCGAATTCGGCTGGACAAACACCACTTTGTCGCCCGCACCGACGCTGAAGCTCTGCCAGTTGATCACCGCATTGGCCGTCGACTGGGTGACCGTCAGCGTCGTTCCACTGGTGCCGATGCTGGCGTTGCCGGCCACTACGGTGCCGCTGGCGGGCAGCGTGTTGGCGAGCGCCGGCGCCGCCGATGTGGCCACCAGAAGGGCCATCGCGCTGGCGGTAAGGTTCAGTCTATGCCTGGAAAGACGCATGGGTCTGCGCTCCGTTGAAGGTCAAATGCGTCAGAAACGGAAAGTCAGGTTGACAGTCACGCGGGTCGGATCGGCCGATTGCAGGGGCGTGGCGCCCGGTGCCCCGGTCACGTGGCCGTGGCTGACTTCGACCGAACCGATTGTCGAAATGCCGCTCGCGCCGGGCCCGATCAGCAGACGCAAGCCGCCGCCTGCCGACCAGCTGTGCAATTCCGCGGCTTCCACGATCGTCGGATCGGATACGTGGCCATAGCCCAGCACCCCGAACGCGTAAGGGGTGAGCAGCGCGCCGCGCACCGCCTGTACCGCGACCGGATGCGCCAGTTCGAATCGACCGGTCACACCACTGTCGACATTGATCGTGCCAACCGCAAAGCTCGACAGCGCATCGCTGCCATCGAGCGAGAACTCTGCCGCTGCCGGCAGCGCGCCGCTGAACGTTGCCTGGCCGCGCACCACGCCGGTCAGCTCGAACCCGCCACCGATGCGGTCGTTCACGCTGACATGCAGATCGAGCTTGCGGAAATCGGGGTTGGCCCCCTGGCGCGACAGGCCGATGCCGCTGCTGGCCGCTTCGGCCAGCGTGCGCGCGCCGAGCCCGGACGTGCCGATGCTGACCACGCCATCGGCATTGACGATGACCCGGTCGCCCAGCGACTGCGAATAGGTCAGACCAAGCGTGCCATAGCGCAGCCGGTCGTGGCTGAATTCGATCCCGCCGGGATATTCGGATTCGCTGCTCAGCTCGAAGCCGCCGGTGACGGTCAGGTTTTCCCGCCGGCTGCGCATCAGCGGATAGCTGACCCGCAAGGCAACGCGTTCGAACAGACCGGTGGTGGCCACGCCCCCGCGCGGCGCAGTGTCGACATGGGTGAATTCCGGATTGATGGTCAGCCCGTCGTTGCCGATCGGCACCGTGGCACCCACCGCGCCGATGCGGCGGTACGGATCGCCTGAAAACAGGTGATCGAAATCGGGGCCGGTGGTCAGCGTGCCGTAGATCTGTTCACCCAGCCCGAGCACCGAATTGAGCGATGCCTGCACCGTGAACGCTTCATATTTGTAGGCCGAACCCAGATTGTTGTCGAAGCTCAGGCTCGCCGAAACCGGACGAAACTGCCCCGACACCACCAGCCGGGTCGCCCCGACCGCATCGCCGTGCACCAGCACCGAACGCAGTTGCAACCCGGGCGTATCGCCGGCGAGCAGCACGCGGCGCTCGATCTCGGCGAATTTGAGCCCGCGCTTGCCCACCAGCGCGGCCAGCCGACGGCGCACCGCCTTGCGCACAGGAGCAGGCAGATTGCTGACATCGACGCTTTCGATAAAGCCGTCGACGATCATGAAATGCACCGCGCCGCCATCGGTCAGATGCTGCGGCGGCAAAGTCACGCGGGTCAGCACGTCGCCGCCGCGGCTGAACGCCGCTTCGATCCGTCCGGCCGCGGCATAGAGTTCGGCCACGCTGACCGTCCGCCCGGCAAGCCCGTTGCGTTCGGCCACCACCGCTGCCTGGCCCGCTTCGGGCATGGTCGATTCGAGCCCTTCGATCACCACCCCGCCGACTTTGACATTGAGCGCGTCGGAACCCGGAGGTGCTGCGGCTGTCGCGGTTTCGGGCAAGTCGATCGATCCGTCGGACTGCGCGCGCACCGGCGCCAGGCTTTCAGGCACGACCCGGCTTGCCGAAGGCGCGCTTTGCGCCAGCGCCAGGCCCGGCTGCACCAGCGCAAAACCGGCAACGGTCAGGCACAAACCCGCGCGGCGAAGCGCCAGCCCGGCAACTTTCCCGGCAACTGGCCCGATAACTGGCC
>CAITOD010000073.1 GCA_903893935.1 uncultured Sphingomonadales bacterium | reverse complement strand
GCACGTGCAGATGCGGCACTTCCTGGTGGCTGTCGGTGCCAGTGTTGGCAAGCAGGCGATAGCCGGGTGCGACCAGCCCCGCCTCGCGCGCGACATGCCCCACCGCGCGAACAAATCCGGCGATTTCGGCCTCGCTCGCTGTGGCCGAAAAATCGTCCCAGCTGACATAGGCGCCTTTGGGGATCACCAGCAGATGCGTCGGCGCTTGCGGGTTGATGTCGTGGAACGCCAGCGCCCAATCGTCTTCATAGACTTTGCGCGCCGGGATTTCGCCGCGCAGAATGCGGGCAAAGACATTCTGATCGTCGTAAGGCTGGGTCGCATCGACGGCCATGATCAGGTGCTCCTGCTTGCTTTTTCGACCAGTCCCGAAAGGCCTTCGCGGCGCGTGAGCTCGGCCAGCACCGCATCGAGCGGCACCCCGCGCGCGCCGAGCAGGACCATCAGGTGAAAGACCAGATCGGCCGCTTCCCCGGTCAGTTCCGCGTCGCTGCCGATCAGCGCCGCGACCACCGTCTCGGTCGCTTCTTCGCCCAGTTTCTGCGCGATTTTGCCAAGCCCCCGAGCGTGCAGCCGCGCGACATAGCTCGCATCGGGATCAGCGCCGGCGCGCTCGGCAATCACCGTTTCGAGGCGGGCGAGAATGGCAGCGTGATCCATCGCCCCCGGCCATGACGGGGCGCGCGCACGGCGTCAAGCGGGGTTTCAATCGCGGCGCTTGGCCGCATGCCGGCCGATCACCAAGCCGACCACACCCACCGCAAGCAGCGCCAGCGCGGCCGGTTCATCGACCGGCGTTCCATCGGCCCCCATCGACCCGGCATTCGCCGGTGATCCTGCAAATGCGAAAAGCACCAGCAGTAGAGTTAAGAGACTATCAACCATGCCGGGGGCTTACGCCTGATGGCCCGATTCGACAAGAAATTGTGCGGTGCGCTCTCGCCCAAGTCCCGAAAGGGCACGACTTTACAACGCGTGTTAACCTGCACTAGCCGCGCGCCGGCAACCCCGCACAGCGCAGCGCAGCATGCGCATCGGCAATCGCATGCGTGCCGAAATGGAAAATCGATGCGGCGAGCACTGCGCTCGCATGGCCTTCGGTCACACCCGCCACCAGATGATCGAGCGTGCCGACCCCGCCGCTGGCGATCACCGGCACCGGCACCGCATCGGCAATCGCGCGGGTGAGCGCCAGGTCATAGCCTTGTTGTGTGCCGTCGCCATCCATCGAAGTGACCAGCAATTCGCCCGCGCCGAGTTCGGCCAGCCGCACCGCATGCGCCAGCGCATCGATGCCCGTCGCCTGGCGCCCGCCGTGGGTGAAAATCTCCCACCGCCCGGCGCCGGTGCGCCGCGCATCGACCGAGCCGACCACGCATTGCCGCCCGAACTTTTCGGCAATCTCGCGCACCAGTTCGGGCCGCGCCACTGCGGCCGAATTGACCGCGACTTTGTCGGCGCCCGCCAGCAGCAGCGCGCGCGCATCGGCCACTTCGCGCACCCCGCCGCCCACCGTCAACGGCATGAAGCACACTTCGGCGGTGCGCGCGACGACATCGAGCAGCGTACCGCGCGCTTCGTGCGTCGCCGAAATATCGAGGAAGCACAATTCGTCTGCGCCCGCGCGATCATAGGCGCTGGCCTGTTCGACCGGATCGCCGGCATCGCGCAGATCGACGAAATTGACGCCTTTGACGACGCGGCCATTGGCGACATCGAGGCAGGGGATGACGCGGATGCGGACGGTCATCGCGCTTCGGCCATCGCGATCGCCGCTGCCAGATCGAGCCGCCCGTCATAGAGCGCGCGGCCCGTGATCACGCCTTCGATGCCATCGGCTTCGTGAATCTTGAGCAGGCGGATATCGTCGAGGCCCTTGACGCCGCCGCTGGCAATCACCGGCAGCCGCGTCGCGCGCGCCAGATCGAGCGTCGCGTCGATATTGCAGCCTTTGAGCAAGCCGTCGCGCCCGACGTCGGTGAACAGGATCGAGGCCACGCCCGCATCCTCGAACCGCCGCGCCATATCGACAATCGACACATCGGAGACTTCGGCCCAGCCATGCGTTGCCACCATGCCGTCGCGCGCATCGACCGCGACCACGATCCCGCCGGGATAGGCCGCAGCCATCGCGCGCACGAAATCGGGATCGCTGAGCGCTGCGGTGCCGATCACCACGCGCGACACCCCGAGATCGAACCAGCCATCGACCGCGACCGCGTTGCGGATGCCGCCGCCTAGCTGGACATGCCCGGGGAACGCTTCGAGGATCGCTTCGACCGCCGCGCGGTTGCGCGCCGCGCCCGCAAACGCGCCGTCGAGATCGACCACGTGCAGATATTGGCTGCCCGCCTCGGCAAACAGCCGCGCCTGGTGCGCCGGATCGTCGCCATAAACCGTGGCACGCGCCATATCGCCTTCGGCCAGTCGCACGACCTGGCCCGCTTTGAGATCGATGGCGGGAAAGACGATCATCGCAAAATGTCCTTCACGGTTGCTTTCACGGCTTCCACGCCAGAAAGCGCGTCAGCAGCGCCAGCCCGTATGCCTGGCTCTTTTCGGGGTGAAACTGCACGCCCAGCACGGTGTCGCGCGCCACGGCTGCGACCAGCGCGCCGCCATGATCGGTCATCGCGGCGATATCGGCGTCGCGATCGGCCGCGAAGTGATACGAGTGGAGGAAATAGGCCTCGCCCGGCACGATCAGCCCGGCCGCGCGCGGCGCGACATCGTTCCAGCCCATGTGCGGGACTTTGATCGTCGCGTCGCGCGGTTCAATCAGGCGCACTTCGCCGCCGATCCAGTCGAGCCCTTCGGTCACGCCGAATTCGATCCCGCGCGTGGCGAGCAATTGCATGCCGACGCAAATGCCGAGAAACGGCACGCCGCCTGTGGCCACGCGCTCGGTCATCGCTTCGACCAGCCCGGGCACCGCGCGCAAGGCTTCGATACACGCGCGGAACGCGCCGACGCCGGGCAAGACGATGCGATCGGCACCACGCACCACATCGGGATCGGCCGTCACGATCACAGTGTTGCCGCCGGCGGCGCGCAAGGCATTGGCGACCGATCGCAAGTTGCCCGCGCCGTAATCGATCAGCGCAGTCCGCTCAGCCACCCAGTTGCCCCTTGGTCGAAGGCACCGCATCGGCCTTGCGCGGATCGATGGCGACTGCGGCGCGCATCGCGCGGGCAAAGCCCTTGTAGATACCCTCGATCACATGGTGGTTGTTGCTGCCGTAGAGATTGGCGATGTGCAGCGTGATGCCCGCCGCCTGCGCCAGCGACTGGAACCAGTGTTCGAACAGCTCGGTATCCATTTCGCCCAGCCGCGGCTGGGTGAACGTGGCGTTCCACACCAGCACCGGGCGGCCCGAAATGTCGAGCGCGACGCGCGCCAGCGCTTCGTCCATCGGCGCATGGGCTTCGCCATAGCGCGCAATGCCCTTTTTGTCGCCGAGCGCCTGGTGGATCGCCTGACCGAGCGCGATCGCGCTGTCTTCGCACGTATGATGCTGGTCGACGTGCAAATCGCCTTTGACGTGCAGAGTGACGTCGATCAGCGAATGGCGGCTGAACTGTTCGATCATGTGATCGAGAAAACCGATCCCGGTGGCGATGTCATAGATACCCGTACCGTCCAGATTGACCGTGACGGCAATGGCGGTTTCGGCGGTCGAGCGGGCGATCGAAGCGGTGCGCATGAGTACCGGCCTATAGCCTGCGGTCGAAGCAAATCAATCACGTGTTCTGGCAGGTGTTCTGGCCCATGTTCCGGCAGGGTAACCTTAATCGGTGCTTGACCGGTGCGCCCCGCGACGTCATTTCCGTCACAATGACCGACGCACCCGACAGCCTGATCCCTTATGACGAAATCGTGCAGGAGGCGCTGCGCGCGGTCGTCGGCCGGGTGCTGGGCCAGGTCGAAAGCGCTGGCGGTGTGCTGCCCGGCAGCCACCATTTCTACATCACCTTCAAGACCGGCGCACCCGGGGTCAACATCCCGACGCGGCTGAAAGAGCGCTTTCCCGACGAAATGACGGTGGTGCTGCAGAACAAGTTCTGGGATCTGAAAGTGAGCGAAACCGGCTTTACCGTCGGGCTGTCGTTCAGCCAGGTGCCCGCCACGCTGGTGATCCCGTTCAGCGCGATCACTGCCTTTGTCGATCCCGCGGTCGATTTCGGCTTGCAGTTCCAGGCGGCCGGCGACCTCGAGGAAGAACTGCACGAAGACGCCGAAAACGACAGCCCCGACGCGCCCGAGGCGAGCGCCGATGACGGATCGAACGTGGTAACCGTCGATTTCGGGCGCAAGAAATAGCAGGCCCCGCGCGCCATGGCACTGTTCAGAAAGGCCAGGGCGCCCAAATCCGGGACCATTAGCGAAAAGCCGGCGCTGGTGCCGATCGTCTCGCTGATCGCGGCCGATCTGGCGCTGCGCACCGGCGACCGGCTGGTGCGGCGCGGCGTCGAACGCGGGCTGCTCAAAGGTCAACCCGCCAAAACCGCCCGGGTGATTCGCGGCCGCACGCTTACCGAGACGGTGATCGGCACCGTGCTTGCCGAAGTGGCGCGCCGCTCGGTGCCCGGCGCCATTCTGGTCGGCGGTGGATTGCTCGCCAAAGCGCTGCGCGACCGGCGCCTGGCCAAAAAGGCGCAAAAATCCGCGCCCGAACCCGATGGACCCGCAGGATCAACGAACGACGCTTGACCACCCGCCCTGTGGTTTGCCATTTGCGGGCATGATTGATAGCCCTCACCCCCATTCCGGACACGACACGCTGCACCGCCGCGGGCTGATGTTCATCCTGTCGTCGCCTTCGGGCGCGGGCAAGACCACCATCGCGCGCAAATTGCTCGAAGCCGAACCCGAACTCGGCCTGTCGGTATCCGCCACCACGCGGCCGATCCGGCCCGGCGAACAGGACGGGCGCGATTACCATTTCATCGACCAGGCGCAGTTCGACCAGATGGTCGAAGCCGGCGAATTCTTCGAATGGGCGCATGTTTTCGGCCATTGCTACGGCACGCCCAAAGGCCACATCCGCGCCGGGCTGAAAACGGGGCGCGACTTCCTGTTCGACATCGACTGGCAAGGTACGCAGCAATTGCACCAGAAAGCCGAATCCGACGTGGTGCGCGTGTTCATCCTGCCCCCCAGCCTCGACGAATTGCGCCGCCGGCTCGAAGGACGCGGAACCGACAGCAGCGAGGTGATCAGCGCGCGCATGGCCCGCGCGCAAGCCGAAATCAGCCACTGGGACGCTTACGATTATGTGGTCGTCAACGACGATGTCGAAACCTGCTTCGGCAAAGTACGCCAGATCCTCGCCGCCGAACGCATGCGCCGCAAGCGCCAGACCGGCCTGATCGATTTCGTGCGTGAGCTGACGCGCAGCTGATGCCCTTCTGCACAATTTTTCATGGCAAAACGCAAACCCCGTACATCCTGAGCCCGTCGAAGGATGCGCGCTAACGTCCACCCAAGTCCGGCAAGAGACCGCGCTTGCTGTGTAAATCGCGACACGTTAGCATAGGTTACCATTAAGCGGAGGCGTGATATGAGATTAATATTTGCCAGCCTCATCGCACTCGCCAGTATAGCGAACAACAAGCCAGCACCTGCAGAAGACATCGATGGAGCGCGATTTTTGAGTGGTAACTGGGAGTTAGTCGATGAAAGATTTCCCCACTCTTGCGACTTTCCGAGCGGACATGGTGACCAAATCTGGTTCGAGTTCGCCCGGTCGGGCGGAAGGGCGTTGCACTACGAGGCAGCTGATCTGTTCACGTCCTATGGCGGCCTGAGCGTTCGCAACGAGAACAACATCCTGGTCGTGACGGCAAAGACGCGGTCCGGGGAGATCAGGCCGTTCATGCGCATTCGGCCAAAGGGAGCAAACGAGGCG
>CAITOD010000072.1 GCA_903893935.1 uncultured Sphingomonadales bacterium | reverse complement strand
GGTCAGGCGGATGCGCCCGGATTCGTCCGCCACCCGCCACGGCCGACGCGCGCCGCCCAGCGCTTCGGCAACCGCCAGCCCCGCCTGCAAGCCGTCTTCGTGGAACCCGGCGCCGAAATAGGCGCCGCAGAACCACGTGCGATTGCGGCCCTGCAAACCCCACAAGTCGCTTTGCGCGCGATCGGCGGCAAGATCGAACACCGGGTGGTCATAAGTCATCCGCGCATGGACTTTGGCCGGATCGGGTTCGTGCAGCGGGTTGAGCGTGACGAACAGCGGCAGATCGTCGGGCAGCCAGCCCTGCAACCGGTTCATCCAGTAAGTGACCGACAGCGAAGGATCGCCGCCAGACCCGATCGCGGCATAGTTCCACGCCGACCAGGTGCGCTTGCGGCGCGGCATCAGCGCGGCATCGCTGTGAAGCACCGCCAGATTGGGGCGATAGGAAAACGCGCCCAGCACGCGGCGCTCGTCGGCATCGGCATCGGCGAGCATCGCCAGCGCGCGATCGGCATGCACGGCCAGCACCGCAGCGTCGAACCGCGCGGTGCCGTGATCGGTGGTCAGTTCGACGCCATGCGGCAGACGGCGTATGCCGTGCACCGGCGTCGACGTGCGGATGCGATCGGCAAAGCCGGCGGTCAGCGCTTCGACATACGTCCGGCTGCCGCCTTCGACAGTGCGCCAGGGTGGGCGCGCGCCCAGATTGAGCAAGCCGTGGTTGTCGCAAAAGCGGATGAACGCGGCGGCCGGCTGGTCGGCGATCAGCGCCACCGGGGTCGACCAGATCGCTGCCGCCATCGGATAGAGATGATCGTCGCGGAACGCCGCGCTGGCGCCGATCCGGTCGAGATAGGCGCCCAGCGTCACCTCGCCAAGGCCCGGCAGATCGCGCGGCGCACGGGCGTAAAACCGCACCAGATCGGCCAGCATGCGCCAGAATCGCGGGCGCAGCAGATTGCGTTTCTGCGCAAACAGCCCGCCCAGATCGCCGCCGGCATATTCGAGACGGCCATGATCGAGCGAGACGGCAAAGCCCATGTCGGTCTCGCGCGTCGGCACGCCCAGGTGCGCGAACAGCGCGGTGAGATTGGGATAGGTCGCTTCGTTGTAGACGATGAACCCGCTGTCGACCGGATGGCCCGCGATCGCGTGCGTGTGGCTGTGCCCGCCGATCCGCGCATCCGCTTCGAACACGGTGACACGATGCGTGCGGCTGAGCAGCCACGCCGCCGACAGGCCCGAAATGCCGCTGCCGATTACCGCGACGCTCGGGCGCGCAGGATCAGCGGGGCTGTTATCGTCGTGCAGCGGTCGTCTCCCAAGGGCAGTTGCAGTCTGATACGAAACCGGCAAAGCTGCGGATGCAAGCCAAATTTATCGGCTTGCCTTTGCCAAGTCTGGACGATCGTTTCGCCATGCCATTGCTGCTGCTGATCGGGTACCTGTCTTTGGGGCTATTTCTGGCCATGACATATGGGTGGTGGCTGGCGCGCCAGCCGGGCCGGTCGGGCATGATGGATGTGGTGTGGTCTTATGCCACCGCGGCAGCGGGCGCGGCCGGCGCGCTCGCGCCGCAGGGCGGTGCGCTGGCTGCGCGGCAGGTGCTGGTGGCGGTGCTCGCGCTCGCCTGGGGCCTGCGGCTGGGCACGCATATCTGGTGGCGCGGGCGCGGCGGGCACGACGATCCGCGCTATGCCGAATTGCGCCGCGAATGGGGTGAGCGGCGCGATTGGCGGCTGTTCCAGTTTGCGCAGATCCAGGCGCTCGCAGGCTTGCTGCTCGCGCTGGTGATCGTGCTCGCCGCACGCAATCCGGTGCCGTTCGGTCAGTGGAGCGACTGGGCCGGGCTCGTGCTGCTGGTTGTCGCGGTGCTGGGCGAGGGGATCGCCGATGCGCAACTGGCGGCGTTTCGCGCGCGCCCCGAAAACCGCGGCGGGATCTGCGAAGAAGGGCTGTGGAGCCTGTCGCGCCATCCCAATTACTTTTTCGAATGGCTGGCCTGGCTCGCCTGGCCGGTGATCGCGATCGGCCCGGCGGGTGCCGCGAGCTGGGGCTGGCTTGCGTTTGGCGGGCCGCTGCTGATGTACTGGCTGCTGGTCCATGCCTCGGGCATTCCGCCGCTAGAAGCGCATATGCTGCGCAGCAGGGGTGCAGCATTTGCCGATAGCCAGCGCCGTATCCGCGCCTTCTGGCCGATACCGAAGTTCTGAGAGCCACGCCGATGTCTGCGATCGAACGCCTGATCCCCCCTGCGATCCGCGCGGTCGAGGCCGCCCCGTTGCCCGATCTGCTGCTGCGCGCCGGTATCGGCTATCTGGTCGGCATGCGGCGCCGCAGCCTCGCCAGCAACCCGGTCGCAACCGTGCAGTTCGCGCGCGCGATGGAGGCCTGGCCGATTGCCGAACACACCGACGCGGCCAATGCGCAGCATTACGAATTGCCGCCGCGCTTTTTCGAACTCGAGCTCGGCGCGCGACGCAAATACTCGTGTTGTCTCTATCCCACCGGCAAGGAAACGCTCGACGAGGCCGAAGTCCTCGCGCTCGATGCGACCATGGCCCATGCCGATCTGGCCGACGGGC
>CAITOD010000071.1 GCA_903893935.1 uncultured Sphingomonadales bacterium | reverse complement strand
TGTCCGACCCCATCACCGGCGCGCGCGAGCACATCGAGGCCGCACGCAAGGCCGCCGCAGTGATCGACGACATTCCCGCCGATACCGCCTTGATTCCGGTCACCCAGGTCGGCGTGATCGGCGCCGGGACGATGGGCGGCGGAATTACCATGAATTTCCTGACTGCGGGCATTCCGGTGACAATCGTCGAGACCAGTCAGGAAGCGCTCGACCGCGGCGTGGCGACGATCCGCCGCAATTACGAAGCGACGGTCAAACGCGGCAAGATGGACGCCGCCCATGCCGAACACGCGATCGGCCTGCTCACCCCGACGCTGGCGTTCGATGCTTTGGCCGCGAGCGATCTGGTGATCGAGGCGGTCTATGAAAGCATGGACGTCAAGAAAGACGTGTTCGGCCGGCTCGATGCACTGGCCAAACCGGGCGCGATCCTTGCCAGCAACACCAGCTATCTCGATATCGATGCGATTGCGGCGACCACTGGCCGGCCGTCGTCGATGCTCGGCATGCATTTCTTCTCGCCCGCCAATGTCATGAAACTGCTCGAAGTGGTGCGCGGCAAAGCGACCGGCCAGACCGAGCTGGCGACCGTGATGGCGCTGTCGGTCAAGATCGGCAAGATTCCGGTGGTTTCGGGCGTGTGCCATGGCTTTATCGGCAACCGCATGCTCTCGCCTCGGCAGGCGGCGGCGCATGCGCTGATCATGGAAGGCGCCAAATACTGGGACGTTGATGAAGCGCTGCTCGAATTCGGCTTTCCGATGGGGCCCTGGCAGATGGCCGATCTCGCCGGCGTCGATATCGGCTGGCATCGCGATCCGACGCGCATCGAGACCCTGCGCGATGCGCTGTGCGCGGTCGGCCGCTGGGGGCAGAAGACCAAAAAGGGCTTCTATGACTACGACGACAACCGCCAGCGCACCCCGTCGGACGAAGTGATCGCGATCATCGCCGACTTCGCTGCCAAAGAAGGCAAGCCGCAGCGCGCGATCGGCAAGGACGAAATCCGCGAACGCCTGCTCTATCCGATGATCAGCGAAGGCGCGCTGATCCTGGCCGAACATATTGCCCAGCGCGCGGGCGATATCGATACGGTGTGGCTCAACGGCTATGGCTGGCCGGCGTGGACCGGCGGGCCGATGTTCTGGGCAGACCATATCGGGCTCGGCACCGTGGTCGATGGCCTGCACCGCCACGGCCAGCCGGTGGCGCCGTTGCTGGCCGAAAAAGCGGCGGCGGGCGAGACCTTCAACTGACATGACCGGCGAACCGCTCAACGTTGCACAGATCGCGGCGGCGGATTTCATCCCGCTGCCGACAATCCTCGCGGCGCACGCGGCACGGCGCGGGCCGGCGATTGCTCTGGCGGACGAACGCCGCCGCGTGCCTTGGGCGGAACTCGGCGAACTGACCGAGCGCATTGCCGCCGGCTTGCAGGCGGCGGGCGTCATGCCCACCGAACCGGTGGCGATTGCCGCCACCAATTCGGTCGAGGCGGCGCTCGCCTTTACCGGCGTACTGCGCGCAGGCGCTGCCGCCGCCTTGCTGACGTCGTCGGCGGCGGGCGAAACGGTCATGGCAATGCTGGCCGACAGCACCGCGCGGGTGCTGTTTCTCGATGCGGCAATGGCCGAGAAAATCGCCGACCTGCCGTTTCCCGAAAGTGTCATGCGGGTAGCGCTCGATGACAGCGACGCGGGCGTGCCGCTGTCGCAATGGCTGCCCCCGGCGGGCACAACCGCGGCGCCCGTCGCCATCGCGCCCGAGCACCCGTTCAACATCATCTATTCGTCGGGCACCACCGGCAGCCCCAAAGGCATCGTGCAAAGCCACAAGATGCGCCACGAATATGCCCGGCGCAATCTGCTGGGGGGCTACAGCGATGCCACCACGACGATCTGTTCGACCCCGCTCTATTCGAACACCACGCTGGTCAGTTTCTTTCCGACGCTGGCGGGCGGGGGCAAAGTGGTGCTGATGGCCAGGTTCGACGCGCGGCGCTTTCTCGAACTATCGCAGGCCGAACGCGTGACGCATGCGATGCTGGTGCCGGTGCAATATCGCCGGATCATGGAATTGCCCGATTTCGACGCGTTCGACTTGTCGTCCTATGTGCTCAAATCGAGCACCTCGGCGCCTTTCCCCGCCTGGCTCAAGGCCGATGTGCTCAAGCGCTGGCCGGGCGGGCTGCTCGAAGCCTATGGCATGACCGAAGGCGGCGCATCGGCGATCCTGATTGCGCACGAATTTCCCGACAAATTGCACACCGTCGGCCGCGTTTCGCCGGGCCACGTGATGAAAGTGATCGACGAGGCGGGCAACGAATTGCCGCCGGGGGAAACCGGCGAAATCGTCGGCCACTCGCCGATCATGATGAACGGCTACCACCGGCAGGAGGGCAAAACGCGCGAAGCCGAATGGTTCGACGCCGAAGGTCGCCGCTTTATCCGCCATGGCGACATCGGCCGGTTCGACGAAGACGGTTTTCTGATCCTGATGGACCGCTCGAAAGACCTGATCATTTCGGGCGGGTTCAACATCTATCCGACCGATCTCGAAGCGCAATTGACGCGCCAGAGCGCGGTGCGCGAAGCGGCGGTGATCGGCATTCCGTCGGACACCTGGGGCGAAACCCCGTTTGCGGTGGTGGTTTTGGCCGATCCGTGCGCCGACCCCGCGGCGATCCTCGCTGAAGCCAACGCGCATCTCGGCAAGACGCAGCGGATCAGCGGCATCGCCGTGATCGACGAATTGCCGCGCAGCGCGATCGGCAAAGTGCTCAAACGCGCATTGCGCGACCGCTTCGGCGGCAACCCGGTTACCCAGGCCTTTACATGACCCGTTTGCAAAAGAGGAACACAGACAATGCGTGATGCAGTTATCGTAGCGGTTGCGCGCACCCCGATCGGGCGCGCTTACAAGGGCGCTTTCAATGCCACCGGCGGTGCGACGCTTGGCGCACACAGCTTGCGCGCGGCGGTCGCCCGCGCCGGCATCGAAGGCGGCGAAGTCGACGATGTGATCTGGGGCGCAGCGCTGCAACAAGGCGCACAGGCCGGCAATATCGCGCGCCAGGTTGCCTTGCGCGCCGGGCTGCCGGTAACGGTGGCCGGGCAGTCGATGGATCGCCAGTGCTCGTCGGGGCTGATGACGATTGCGACCGCATCGAAGCAGGTGATGTTCGACCGGATGGATGTGGTTGCCGCCGGCGGCCAGGAATCGATCAGCCTCGTGCAGACCAAGGACATGCGCGTGCAGCCCGATCCCGAACTCTATGCGATGCACAACGCGGTCTACATGCCGATGCTGCAGACCGCCGAAGTGGTCGGCAAGCGCTATGGTATCAGCCGCGAGGCCTGCGACGCCTATGCCCTGCAGTCGCAGCAACGCACCGCCGCAGCGCAGGCCGCAAACCTGTTCGCCGATGAAATCGTGCCCGTTACCGCAACAATGGCGGTCGCCGACAAGGAAACCGGCGCGATTTCCACGCGCGAAGTGACGCTGGCCAAAGACGAAGGCAACCGCCCCGAAACCACGCTCGAGGGGCTCAACTCGCTGAAGCCGGTGATCCCCGAAGGCATCGTGACCGCGGGCAATGCCAGCCAGCTGTCCGACGGTTCGGCCGCGGTGATCGTGATGGAAGCCGCAGTTGCCGCGAAAAAGGGCCTCACCCCGCTCGGCCGCTATGTCGGCATGGCGGTTGCCGGCACCGAGCCCGACGAAATGGGCATCGGCCCGGTCTTTGCGATCCCCAAGCTGCTCGAACGCTTCGGGCTCGGCGTGGGCGACATCGGCCTGTGGGAACTGAACGAAGCTTTCGCGGTGCAAGTGCTCTATTGCCGCGACCGTCTGGGCATCCCCGACGACTTGCTCAACGTCAACGGCGGCTCGATCTCGATCGGCCACCCTTACGGCATGACCGGCGCGCGCTGCACCATCCACGCGCTGCTCGAAGGCAAACGCCGCGGCGCCAAACACGCGGTCGTCACGATGTGCGTGGGCGGCGGCATGGGCGCCGCAGGGCTGTTCGAGATTTTCTGATACGAAGTGGGACCGGTGCGCGTCGGCAAAGAAGCGGGACCCCGGGCCAAGGCGGTACAGTCAAGCCCCGGGGTGACGCATGAGGCCAGCACGCTCCACCCCACGTCACCCCGGGCTTGACCCGGGGTCCCGCTGTCTTTCAATTCGGCCGATGGACAGGGAACGGCGCGGCGGCTGGGTTTACATGATGGCGGATCGGTATCGCGGCGCCATGTATGTCGGTGTGACGAGCGATCTGGCGACACGGATCACGCAGCATCGCATCGGGACGGGCTCGGATTTCTGCGCACGCTATGGGTTGCACACACTTGTCTGGGCCGAGCCTGGTGCCTCGATCGAGGACTGCATCGCGCATGAGAAACGCGTGAAGCGGTGGCGGCGCGAATGGAAGTTCGAACTGATCGAACGGGGCAATCCGAGGTGGGTTGATCTTTACGATTTGCTGGTTTGATTGGCGGGTGTTGCGAAGGAAGCGGGACCCCGGGTCAAGCCCGGGGTGACGATTAAGGGAATGGTTACTTCACCCCGGCTTCCATTTTGCCGGGCCGCGCGGCGAAGCCTTGCATGCCCATCCACCATTGCAGCGCGATGATTGCGCCTTTGGCGGGTTGCAGCAGGGTGATCAGCATGGTCACCGCCATAACCAGCGCGATCGCCACCGTGAGGCCGGCCGACAGCGCAGTGGCACTGCCCAGCAGGATCATCACCGGTGCCATCACGTGGCCGGTGACGATGATCGAGACATAAGGCGGGAAGTCGTCCGCCGCGTGCAGCGTCCAGTCCTGCGCGCAGAGCGGGCAGCGCTCGACCGGTTTGAGAAACTTCGCAAACAGATGCGCCCCGCCGCAGCGCGGGCATGTGCCCATGAACCCACGGCGCATCGCCGACCACAGGTTGTGCGGCAGATCGACCATCATTTGTCCTTGTCTGCAAACGGGTTTTTGGCGCTGCGCAACGTCAGGCGGATCGGCACCGCGTCAAATCCCAGTTCGCGGCGGATGCCATTGACGAGATAGCGGCGATAGCTTTCGGGCAGCTGGTCGAGCCGCGTGCCGAACAGGATAAAGCCCGGCGGGCGCGTCTTGGCCTGGGTGATATAGCGCAGCTTGATCCGCCGGCCGCCGGGCGCGGGCGGCGGGTTGGCCGACAGCGCGTCGTCGAACCAGCGGTTGAGTGCCGCGGTCGGTACGCGTTTGCTCCAGGCATCGCGCAATTCGAACGCGGCGCCGATCATCGCATCGAGCCCTTTGCCGGTCATCGCCGACACCGCGATCAGCGGCACTCCGCGCACTTGCGCCAGACCGTCTTCGAGCGCGGCGCGCACCCCGTTGAACAGCCCGCTCGGGTCTTCGGCAATATCCCACTTGTTGATCGCGATGATCAGCGCGCGGCCTTCTTCGAGCACCAGCGAGGCAATCTTGAGATCCTGATGTTCAAGCCCGCGCGTGGCATCGAGCAACAACACCACCACTTCGGCAAAATCGACCGCGTGCCGCGCGTCGGCAACCGCCAGCTTTTCCAGCTTGTCGATCACCAGCGCTTTCTTGCGCATCCCGGCGGTGTCGATCAGCCGCACCGGGCGCGGCGCGCCCGTGGGATCGCGCCAGGTCCAGTCGATCGCGATCGAATCGCGCGTGATCCCCGCCTCGGGCCCGGTCAGCAGCCGGTTCTGGCCGAGGATGCGGTTGATCAGCGTCGATTTGCCCGCATTCGGGCGGCCGACGATCGCCAGCTTGAGAATGCTTTCGGGGTCGTATTCGGGTTCATCCGGATCGCGCGCTTCGGGCTCTTCGGGCTCGCCGATCAGCGGCAGCAGCGCCTGGAACAAGTCGCTCATGCCTTCGCCGTGTTCGGCCGACAGCGCAATCGGCTCGCCAAACCCCAGCGAAAAAGCTTCGAACACGCCGTCGTCGCCCGCGCGCCCTTCGGCCTTGTTGGCAATCAGCACCACCGGCACCGCGGATTCATGCAGATGCCGGCCGATTTCCTCGTCGAGCAAAGTCAGCCCCGCGCGCGAATCGATCACAAACAGCGCAACCGCGGCGCCGGCGAGCGCAGCCTCGGTCTGCATGCGCATGCGGCCGGGCAGAGTCGCGGGGTCCTGGTCTTCCCACCCGGCGGTATCGACAATCGTAAACGCCAGCCCGAGCAGATCGGCCTGCCCCATGCGACGGTCGCGCGTCACCCCCGGCTGGTCATCGACCAGCGCCAGTTTCTTGCCCACCAGCCGGTTGAACAGCGTGGATTTGCCCACATTGGGCCGGCCGATAATGACAACCTGGGGTAACACGGGGGCAGACATGCGCTGTGCCGTGGCGGTTTGTCGGCGGAAAGGCAAGCATTGGCGGCGCAATGCGACTGATCGTGAGACTTTCGGGCTGTATCGACGACGCTTTTAGCTTCGCCTTAACCATGTCGGATGCATCGTCTCCGGCATGCAGCGATCGACAGGCAAAGACGCACGCCGCGCCGAGACGGCCAACCAGCGCTGGCAGTTGGCCGCTGCACTGGTCGTGGCCGCATCGGTCGCGCCTGTCACGGCACACGCCCGCCCGGCAGCGATGGCCCCGAACGTGGATGCCAGCGACGACAGCGAGGCGCTGCCCTATCTGCAATGCGTGCCCTTCGCGCGCGAGGCTTCGGGCATTCAGCTTTATGGCGACGCGCTGACGTGGTGGGACCAGGCCGCCGGGCGCTATGCGCGCGGGCACGAACCCCGACCCGGCGCGGTGATGAGCTTTCGCCCTTATGGCCCGATGACGCTCGGCCATGTCGCGATGGTGAGCAAAGTGATCGACGAGCGCACCGTGCTGCTGCGCCACGCCAACTGGTCGCCGATCGACGGTCGGCGCGGCCATGTCGAACTCGATGTGCGCGCGGTCGACGTGTCGCCCGACAACGACTGGAGCGAAGTGCGCGTGTGGTATGCCCCGATCGGCGACCTGGGCACCACGCATTGGCCGGTCAACGGCTTTATCTACAAGCAGAAACCCCGGCACGAGGCGGGTCCACGCGATACCACGCTGGCGTGGGTTGACCGCGACGGCGCTTCCCTGCCCGCACCGCATCGCGCGGCGAAAGTCAGCCGCATCGACGCCAGCTTTCTCGACGGGATCAAGCCCGAAATTGGCCCCGCGCCGGTGCGCACCCCGCTGGTCGCCCATCCGCCGGCGCATGCCCCGGCGGTATCCTCCTTGCGCGACGACCCGATCGGCCGGATCATCGCCGCGCGCATGGTGCGCAGCACCGGCTAAACGCGGACGCGTGACAGCCACGTGATCGCCTGATAGGTTCCGCGCATCGCGAACCGGGCAAGGACCAATGGTCATGGCTGCATTCCCGCTTGTCGCTGTCGCCGTTGCCACGCTTGCAGCGTTCATGGCCGGCGGGCTGTGGTACGGCCCGCTGTTCGGCAAAGCCTGGCAAGCCCGGCAAAACTGGAGCGAGGCCGACAAAGCCCGCGCGAAAGCGGGCATGGGTCGCCTGTTTGCCACCACGCTGGTGTGCGAAGCGGTGGTGGCATCGGTTCTCGTCCACGTGCTGGGGCAGATCCCGCACGATCCTGCGATCACGTTGATGGTGACGCTGGGGACAGCCGTGGGCTTCGTGATCCCGGCGCTCGCGGTAAACTATGGTTATGCGCAAAAGCAGGCCATGGTGCTGGCGATCGATGCCGGGCACTGGCTCGTGGTGTTCCTGACGATGGGGCTCATATTTGTGGCTTTTCGCGTTTAGCGCGGCGGGGCCACCTCGCGCCACGCACCGGGCGCCAAATCTTCCAGCGTCCAGTCGCCGATGCGCCAGCGCACGAGGCGCAAAGTCGGCAGGCCCACCGCTGCAGTCATTCGCCGCACCTGCCGGTTGCGACCTTCGCGGATGGTCAGGCTGATCCAGCTGTCGGGCACGCTTTTGCGAAACCGCACCGGCGGATCGCGCGGCCACAAGGCAGGCGGCGCGATCGCTTCGGCTTCGGCGGGCAGCGTCGGCCCGTCGTTGAGCACGACCCCGCCTCGCAAGCGCGCGAGCTGGTCGGCTTCGGGCACGCCTTCGACTTGCACGAGGTATGTCTTGGCCCATTTGAAGCGGGGGTCGGCGATCCGCGCCTGCAGCCGCCCGTCATCGGTCAGCAGCAGCAATCCTTCGCTGTCGCGATCGAGCCGCCCGGCCGGATAGACCCCTGGCACCGCGATGTGATCGGCCAGGGTCGCGCGCGTCGCCGCGTCGGTAAATTGCGACAGCACCCCATAGGGCTTGTTGAACGCGATCAGCCGCGTCACCGGTGGCGGCTTTCGAGCGCAATGCCGGCAAGGTTTTGCGCGCGCCCGACATGGCGCACGCGCACGCGGTCGAACCCCGCCGCCAATTCGGCAAAGCGCGCGCAATAAGCGCGAAACCGCGCGGGAACGCGCGGCGCCGAGCCGCGCGCCTGACCAACCACCATCACTGCATCGCCGAGCAGCACCAGATCGGTCAGCCCCAGTTCGCGTGCCAGCGCCAAAGCATCGAGCAGTGCCAGCCATTCGGCATCGTTGTTGTCGCCATGCCCGTGATCGGCGCGGTGCCACACCCGCCCCCCGGTCACCACCGCGGTTTCGATCGCGCCGGGATTGGGCCGGCACCCGCCATCGAACCAGATTTTCAAAGTGGTGAAATCATCGAGTTTGGACGATCAGCCGGGTGCGGCCGCGCGCAAGACATCGTTCATGCGCGCTTGCCATCCGGGCCCCGTTGCACGCCAGGCCGCCAGCACATCGGGATCGAGCCGCAATGTGATCGATTTCTTGGCATTGGGCTTTGTCGTGCCAACCGGTCGACCCCGCTTGCCCTTGCCAAAGGCCGCGATCACCTCGGCAGGCAGTACTTCGGTCGCGGGTCGGGCCCGGGCAAAATCAGCCTCGGTCCATTCGGGGTTTTCATCGTCAAAAACGACCGGGAGCGGCTCATTTGTCATAACGACGCATCTCCTTTTCGTGTGCTCGGCGATAACTTATGGCGCGCACGACTGCGCCACGCAGGGAAAAGACAAGGCATCGTCCTTCGCCGTCTACGCGCGCGAAAGCCCGGAAGCGCACCTCGCCGTAGTCCGCGCGGTTGTCGGTTTCGATCACCGCGATGGCCATGTCGAAGTTTGCCGCATCGGCCAGCGACAGACCATGCTTGGCCATGTTGGTGGCGTCTTTTGACCGATCAAACTCAACTTCCATCTTTTAATGTAACTTCAAATTATTCCAGATGCAAGTCTCGGTACACAAGCGGTCGCGTCTGCCCAAATGAGGGCCGATCGGGTCATGTGCCGGTAAACACCCCGGCGCGCTTTTCGATAAAGGCGGCCATGCCTTCTGCCTTGTCGTGCGTGGCGGTCAGCACCTGGAACACGCGGCGTTCGAACAGCAGGCCCTGATCGAGCGTGGTCTCGAACGCGGCGTTGACCATTTCCTTGTTGGCAATGGCCGCGAGCGGCGGCATCGCCGCGATCGCTGCGGCGGTCTTGAGCGTTTCCGCCAGCAAGTCCGCCAGCGGCACCACGCGCGCAACCAGCCCCGCGCGTTCGGCTTCGTGGGCGTCCATCATCCGGCCGGTCAGGCACATTTCCATCGCTTTGGCTTTGCCGATGGCGCGCGTCAGGCGCTGCGACCCGCCCATGCCGGGCGCCACGCCCAGCTTGATTTCGGGCTGGCCGAACTTCGCGTTTTCGGATGCAATGATAAAATCAGCCATCATCGCCAGTTCGCACCCGCCGCCGAGCGCAAAGCCGTTGACCGCGGCGATCCAGGGTTTGCGCGTGGTCTTGACCAGATGGCTGGTCCAGCGCGCAAAGAAATCCTGCGCGTAGAATTCGTGCGCCTGTTTATCCGCCATCTGCTTGATGTCGGCGCCCGCCGCAAAGGCCTTTTCGCCCGACCCGGTCAGCACCGCGCAACGCTGCGCCGGATCGGCCTCGAACGCGCCAAATGCGGCAATCAGATCTTCGAGCACCTGGCTATTGAGCGCGTTCAGCGCCTGTGGGCGATTGAGCGTGATCAGCGTGACCGCCGCGTGTTGCTCGACCACGATCGTTTCAAAACTCGAAGGGCTGTCGGTCATAGTGGTTTCCATTCTTCATCGGCGGGCAGCGGCGCAAAGATCGCATCGAGCAGATCTTCGGTCACCGCTTCGGGGGTTGGCGGGTTCCAGCGCGGCGCGTGGTCCTTGTCGACAATCACCGCGCGCACGCCTTCGGCAAAATCGGGGCGCACCAGTACGCGCGCGCCGATGCGGTATTCCATCGCCATGTTGGCGGCAAAGTCTTCGCAATGCAGGCTTTCGCGCAATTGCCGCAGCGCCACTTTGCAAGTCTGCGGGCTTTTGCTGCCGAGCGTGGCGAGCGTCGCAGCGGCCCATTCGCCGCCGTCTTGCGCAAGCGCTGCCAGAATGTCTTCATAGCGGTCCGACGCAAACAGCCGGTCGATCGTAACGGCGTGTGCGGCAATCTTCGCCTCGGGCGGCACGACCGAAAATTGATGCAGGATCGCGCTCGCCGCGGCTGGATCGGCGGCCAGCGCGGCTTTGGCTTCGGGCAGGGCGGCCGCCGGCAGATAATGCGTGGCAAGCCCTGCCCACAGGCAATCGGCGCCATCGAGCCGCGCCCCGGTCAGCGCCAGATATTGCCCCAGCCGCCCCGCCAGCCGCGAAAGGTACCAGCCGCCACCGACATCGGGAAACAGGCCGATCCCGGTTTCGGGCATTGCCAGCCGGGTCGCTTCGGTGGCGATGCGAATCTGCGCCGGCCCGGCAATGCCCACGCCGCCGCCCATCGTGATCCCGTCCATCACCGCGATCACCGGCTTGGGAAAAGTCAGGATCAGGTGGTTGAGCTGGTATTCCTCGTAAAAGAACCGCCGCCCCGACACACCTTCATCGGTGAGCGCCGAATTGCGCAAGAAGGCGATATCGCCCCCCGCGCAAAACCCGCGGCCTTCGGCATGGTCGATCAGCACCGCATCGACCGCCGGATCGTCGCGCCACGCCAGCAGCGCTGCGATCATCGCGCGCACCATCGGCAAAGTCAGCGCATGGATCGCCTTGGGCCGGTTGAGCGACAAATGCCCGATGCGCCCGGCGGGGCGGGCGAGAATCTCTGCAAGCTGGTCTGAAAGTTCGGTCATGGCGCCAGCCTATGCGGCATTGCGCGCAAAGACAAAAGAGCCTGCGTGAAGCAATGGACGCGCCCGACACCCTGGCCGGGGCGCTGCCGGAAGGCGCGTGATCAGGCTTTGGCGACCGGCGCAGCCTCGCCGAGGTCTTCGTACCAGGCTTCAACCGCGCCGCTCAGCTTGATGGTCAGCGGATTGCCCTTGCGATCGAGCGTCTTGCCCGCCTGCACGCGCACCCAGCCTTCGGAAATGCAATATTCCTCGACATTGTTGCGCACCAC
>CAITOD010000070.1 GCA_903893935.1 uncultured Sphingomonadales bacterium | reverse complement strand
CTGGCGCGTGGGGGTGGTGCTCGAACGGTCGGGCTCGGTCGGGCGGATCGGTTTTGCCGATGGCAGCAACGGCGCTGTGTCCGGGCTGTTCGACACGATCAAGCCGGGCGATGTGGTGGCCGTCGCCCCCAATGGCGGCGACTGGGCGCTGCGCATCATTCCCGAAGTGTCGGGCGGAATGGTGGTGCAAGACCCGGAAAACGGCCGCGTGCTGGCGATGCAGGGCGGGTTTGACGCGCGCCTCGGCTCGTTCAACCGCGCCACGCAGGCCAATCGCCAGCCCGGCTCGGCAATCAAGCCGTTCGTCTATGCGACTGCACTCGACAACGGCATGACCCCGGCCTCGATCGTGCTCGACGGCACATTCTGCGTCTACCAGGGCGCCGCGCTCGGGCAGAAATGCTTCAAGAACTTCGGCGACGAAGGCGGCGGCGGCAGCCACACGATGCGCTGGGGGCTCGAACAGTCGCGCAACCTGATGACGGTGCGGATCGCCAACGACATCGGCATGGACAAAGTCGTGCGCACCATCAAGACCGTCGGGATCGGCGATTATCCGGCCTATCTGTCGATGGCGCTGGGCGCGGGCGACACCACTGTGGCGCGGCTGGTCAATGCCTATGGCGCGCTGGCCGATCACGGCCGGCTGCACGACCAGACGCTGGTCGACTATGTGCAGGACCGCAACGGCAAAGTGATCTGGCGCGCCGACAAGCGCACGTGCGATACCTGTGACATGGCGCAGTGGGATGGCAAGCCGATGCCCCGCTTCAAGCCGACCGGGCGCCAGGCGATCGACGCGCGCACCGCCTACCAGGTGGTGCACATGCTCGAAGGCGTGATCGTGCGCGGCACCGCCGAAACCTTGCGCGATCTCGATCTGCCCCTGTTCGGCAAGACCGGCACCACCACCGGGCCGACCAATGTGTGGTTCGTCGGCGGCTCGCCACGGATCATCGCCGGGATTTACTTGGGCTACGACCAGCCGCGCAGCCTCGGCGGCTATGCGCAGGGCGGGCGGATCGCCGCCCCGGTGTTCAAGCAATTTGTCCAGGCCACGCGCAACCAATGGCGCACGATCCCGTTCGTCGCGCCCGAAGGCGTGCGGCTGGCCAAGATCGACCGCGTTTCGGGCAAGCACGTGTTTGAAGGCACCCCCGACGATCGCGACCCCAAAGCTTCGGTCATCTGGGAAGCGTTCAAGCCCGACAGCGAACCGCGCCGCACCAGCCGCGATCTGCAAGTCTCGACGCGCGAAGCCGTGCTCGACGCGCTGCGCAAGGCTTATGCCGCGCGCTATGGCACGGCCATCGCGAGCCCCGGCGCCGAAGGCGACGCGGTCGAAGAGCAGGGCGGCACGAATTGACCCTGCCCCAAGGGGCGGGCCACGCTTTCGCTTGAGAGACGCCGTGGCTGTGGTAGTCTCACCAAATGATCAACCATCGCCTTGCTGCGGCTGCTGCCGCGCTTTCGCTCGCTTTGACCCCGCTGGCGGCGCATGCCGATCTTGCGGTGGGTACAATGGCTCCCGATTTCACCACGCAAGGCGCGCTTGCGGGCAAGCCGCTGCCGGTCTCGCTCAAGACGCTGCTCGCCAAAGGCCCGGTCGTGCTCTATTTTTACCCCAAGGCGTTTACGCCGGGCTGCACGCTTGAGGCGCATGCCTTTGCCGAAGCCACAGCCGATTTCGCCAAAGCCGGTGCCAGCGTGGTCGGCATGTCGAACGACACGATCGATGCGCTCGAGAAGTTTTCGACGCTCGAATGCCGCGACAAGTTCACCGTCGCCTCTGCATCGCCCGCGGTGATCAAGGCTTATGACGTGCCGCTCGTGGCCAATGGCACCGACACCGGCCTCGCCAACCGCACCAGCTATGTCATCACGCCCGATGGCAAGATCGTGTTCGCGCATACCGACATGGACTGGCACAGCCATGTCGATCAGACGCTCGCGGTCGTGCAGAAGCTCAGCCACGCGCACTGAGCT
>CAITOD010000069.1 GCA_903893935.1 uncultured Sphingomonadales bacterium | reverse complement strand
GCAGCTCGCCGGTGGTGATCCGCGACGATCCGACACTCGCCACATTTTCGCCGCCGATCAGGCTGCCGGTGCCCATGCCGGTGAGATCGGCGCCGGCAAACGAAAGCACGATCACTATCAGGAAAGCGAGACCGACACCCGCGCCGATGCGGGAACGGGTAAGGGCACGAAAAAAGTCGAGCATGACGGCCGATCGTTAAGCAGGGACAATGCGCGCTGCCTTAGTGACTGGTGTCCGGTTCGCCAAGCCGCGAATTTCTGTGCGCGCGGGTGTCGGCGGATTGCGCAAATTTGGGCCAGCAAGCCAAGCGCAATCGCCCAAGCGTAATCGCCCAAGCGTAATCGCCCAAACGCAATCGCCCAAACGCAATCACATTGTGCATTTGAATGCGGCGCTGCTAGGGACCGGATTCGGGGGCGCATACGAATGCGTCTTTTGGAACCGACCCCGGAACCGAATGCAAGACAGGATCATCGCTGAGTCATGCCGCATCGTAAATATATCGTTGGAAACTGGAAAATGCACGGCAGCCGGGCCATGCTGGCCGAAGCGCACGCGATCGATCGCGCAGCGCAGCGCCATGGCAATGTCGCCGTGGCGCTGGTGCCGCCGTTCCCGCTGATCGGCGCGCTGCGCGCCGAAGTCGGCGCGATCGCGGTTGGCGGGCAGGATTGCCATCCGGCCCCGCACGGCGCGCATACCGGGTGTGTTTCGGCACCGATTCTGGCCGAGGCGGGCGCGGACTTCGTTATTGTCGGCCACAGCGAGCGCCGTCGCGATCATCGCGAAACCGACGATGTGGTCCTTGCCAAGGCCAAAGCGGCGCTCGCGGCGGGGCTCGGGGTGATTGTCTGTGTCGGCGAAACGCTCGCCGATCGCGAAGCCGGGCACGCGGCGGCGGTGGTGCAGGGTCAGATCGAAGGATCGGTGCCCGGTGACGATGCCGCGATCGCGGCGGCAATGGCAGGCAAGCTGTCGGTGGCTTATGAACCGGTCTGGGCAATCGGCACCGGGCGCGTGGCTTCGGTCGACGATGTGGTGGCGATGCATGCGCTGATTGCTGAACGGCTTGCGGCGCTGCTGGGCGAAGCGGGGCCACGCGTGCGCATTCTCTATGGCGGATCGGTCAATGGCGAAAACGCCGCGAGCCTGCTGGCTGCACCGGGCGTCGATGGCCTGCTGGTCGGCGGGGCGAGCCTTACCGCCGAAGGTTTCCTGCCGATCGTGGCGGCTGCCGGCGCCGGCTGAAACGGGAACCCGCCCGCCCGGGCTTGCGCTCATGCCATGCCGCGCCTAAGTGGCGCGCTACACCATGTCAGGCGAGTAGCCATGAACTTGTTCATTTTCCTTACCGTGATCCAGGCCATTGTTGCGGCCCTGCTGGTTACGGTCATTCTGATGCAGAAATCCGAAGGCGGCGGCCTTGGCACCACCAGCGGCCCCGGCGGGTTCATGTCGGCGCGCGGGGCGGCCGATTTCATGACCCGGGTCACCAGCGTGCTGGCCACCGCGTTCATCGTGCTGTCGATCCTGCTCGCCGCATTTGCCGTCCGCACCACCGCCACGCGCACGATCGACACTTCGCTCCAGCGCGTTGTGCCGGGCGCGCCGGCCGATCCGCTCGCTCCCGCGCCCACCGGTTCGGTGGCACCCGGGCCGGCCGCGACGGTTTCGCCCGCCGCGTCGCCTGCGCCTGCGGGGTCTCCTGCGCCTGCCACCAGGCCGCTGCCGGCCGATCCGCTGTCGGGCGCCGCGAAGCAGTAACACAATTTCGTCAAGCGAAGGGCCGGGTTGACGGCCAGGCTGTGGATTGCCGGGAATAACCCGGCGCCACGGCTTGCACCGGTGCGGCTTTAGACGGTAAGGCTCTACTCCCATGGCGCGGTACATTTTCATCACCGGCGGCGTGGTTTCCTCGCTCGGCAAAGGTCTGATGGCGGCAAGCCTTGCGGCTTTGCTGCAGGCGCGCGGCTATCGCGTGCGCATCCGCAAGTTCGATCCTTATCTCAATGTCGATCCCGGCACGATGAGCCCGTATCAGCACGGCGAAGTGTTCGTGACCGACGATGGCGCCGAAACCGATCTCGATCTCGGGCATTACGAACGCTTTACCGGCGTTTCGGCGCGCCAGGCCGATAATATCACTTCGGGGCGCATCTACCGCGACATCATCATCCGCGAACGGCGCGGCGATTATCTCGGCGCCACCGTCCAGGTGATCCCGCACGTGACCGATGCGATCAAGGAATTCGCGGCGGCCGAAACCGACGATCTCGATTTCGTGCTGTGCGAAATCGGCGGCACGGTCGGCGACATCGAAGGCCTGCCGTTTATCGAAGCGCTGCGCCAGATGGGCAACGAGCTCGGCCGCGAACAGAGCTGCTTTGTCCACG
>CAITOD010000068.1 GCA_903893935.1 uncultured Sphingomonadales bacterium | reverse complement strand
TCGCCGGGAATGCCGATCATGAAGAAGCCGATCGAAAGGGCCGCACCCACTATCGCATAGAGGTCGTTCTTTTCGTAAAACCCGTCGTGCGGTTCGTGATGGTCGCGGTGCCAGCCCCAGCCAAAGCCGTGCATGACGTATTTGTGGCTCGACCAGGCGACGCATTCCATTGCAATCACTGTGGCGAAAACGATCAGCGCGGGAATAAGGACGGAAGCGATCATGATCCCCCTGTTATAATCGCCGCGCGCGCGCTTGACCATTGGCCAATACAAGGCTTGCCTTGAAATGCAGCCCGCACCGTCCTAACCGGGATCGCATGGCCAACCCGAACCCGCGCACGCTGTACCAGAAGATCTGGGACGCCCACGTTGTCGAACGCCGCGATGACGGCACGTGCCTGATCTACATCGATCGGCACCTTGTTCACGAAGTAACCAGCCCGCAGGCGTTCGAAGCGCTGCGGCTGGCCGGGCGCACCGTGCGTCGCCCCGATCTGACGCTCGCGGTGCCCGATCACAACTTGCCGACCACCGCGCGGCGTGACGCGTCGGGACAGCGCATTCCGATCGCCGATCAGGAAAGCGCGCAGCAACTGGCAGCACTTGAACGCAACGCGCCCGCATTCGGCATCCGCTATATCGGCGACGCCGATCGCGAGCAGGGCATTGTCCACGTGGTCGGACCCGAACAGGGCTTTTCGTTGCCAGGCGCCACGATCGTGTGCGGCGACAGCCATACCGCGTGCCACGGCGGGCTCGGCGCGCTGGCGTTCGGCATCGGCACCAGCGAAGTCGAACACGTGCTCGCCACGCAAACGCTGCTGCTCAAGCAGTCGAAAGCGATGGAAGTGCGCGTCGAGGGCGAGCTGGGGCCGGGGGTGAGCGCCAAGGACCTCGTGCTGCATATCACCGGGGTGCTCGGCGCTGCCGGCGGCACGGGCTATGTGATCGAATATACCGGCGCTGCGATCCGCGCGCTGTCGATCGAAGGCCGGCTGACGGTGTCGAACATGGCGATCGAACACGGCGCGCGCGCCGGGCTGATCGCGCCCGACGCCAGGACCGAGGCTTATGTCAAAGGCCGGCCTTACGCGCCCAAAGGCGCGGACTGGGACAAGGCCTTGGCCTGGTGGCGCAGCCTCGCTACCGATCCGGGCGCGGTCTACGACAAAGTGGTGGTGATCGATGCCGCCGCGATTGCGCCGAGCGTGACCTGGGGCACCAGCCCCGAAGATGTCGTGCCGATCACCGGCGTGGTGCCCGCACCCGACAGCTTTGCCGATGCCTCGAAGCGCGATGCGGCGGCCAAATCGCTTGCTTACATGGGGCTCGAGCCCGGCCAGGCCTTGGCGCAAGTGCCGATCCAGAATGTGTTCATTGGCAGCTGCACCAACAGCCGGATCGAGGATTTGCGCGCCGCCGCGCAAGTGCTGCGCGGTCGCCGCAAAGCCGACAGCGTCAAATGGGCGATCGTCGTGCCCGGATCGGGGCTGGTCAAGGCGATGGCCGAAGACGAAGGGCTCGACCGCGTGTTTGTCGAGGCGGGCTTTGAATGGCGCGAACCCGGCTGTTCGGCGTGTCTGGGGATGAACCCCGACAAAGTCCCGGCGGGCGAGCGCTGCGCGTCGACCAGCAATCGCAATTTTGTCGGGCGCCAGGGGCCGGGCGCGCGCACGCATCTGGTCAGCCCGGCGATGGCGGCGGCCGCGGCGGTCACGGGCCACCTGACCGATGTGCGCGAGCTGGTATGAGGCGTTCAAGCCCCGGCAATAAATCGGTGCTAGAAAGAACGACACGTAAATCACTGGGAGGAGCAAGCTGGTGAGCAAGCAAGACGAAACCCCCAAGGCCCCCGCACCCGGCGCGGGTTCGTGGACCGGCGCGGCTGCGCTCGCGGGCGCTGCGGTGGGCTCTGCCGCCGTCGCCGCCGCGCTGCTTTATGCCTCGCGCCGCAAGGAACGCACCGAAAAGGCCAAAGCGCCCGTGCTGCCGGCCACGCCGCCCGAAACCGATTGAGTCCGATGGAAGCCGTTACCACCATTGCCGGCCGCGCCTATCCGTTCGGCCAGAAAAACGTCGATACCGACGTGATCATCCCGTCGCACTGGCTCAAGACGATCACGCGCGAAGGGCTGGGGCGCGGCGCG
>CAITOD010000067.1 GCA_903893935.1 uncultured Sphingomonadales bacterium | reverse complement strand
CCGATTTCATCGACAATTCGGCCGGGGTCGATTGCTCGGACAACGAAGTCAATATCAAGATCGCGCTGGCCGCGGCGCGCCGTGCCGGGCGGATCGACGAAGACGGCCGCGTGCGCCTGCTGGTCGAAATGACCGAGGCGGTGTCGGAGCTCGTGCTCGCGGACAACCGCATGCAGGCGCTCGCGCTGTCGGTGGCCGAACGCGGCGGCGCGGCTGCCGTGCCCGCGCTGTCGCGGCTGGTCGATGTGCTCGAAGACGATGGCGAGCTCGATCGCGCCAACGAGGGCCTTGCCGATGCCGACGACTATGCGCGGCGTGCGGCCTCGGGCCACGGGTTCACCCGGCCCGAACTGGCGGTGATCCTGTCGACCGCCAAGCTGACGTTGCAACGCGCGCTCGAAGACAGCACGGTGGTCGATGATCCCTTGCTCGAAGCCGAGCTGATCGCGGCGTTCCCGCCCGCCATGCACGAGGCGTTTCGCGCCGAAATCGTGGCGCACCGGCTGCGCCGCGAAATCATCGCCACCAAGCTTGCCAACCGGATCATCAACCGGCTGGGTGCCGTCCATCTGTTCGAACTGGTCGAGGAAGAAGGCTGCAATCTGGCGCAAGTGTCGGCGGCTTTCGTGGTCGCCGAACGCCTGCTCGATTGCGCCGCAACCTGGGACTTGCTCGATCGCGCGACAATGCCCGAAACCGCGCGGCTGGCGATGTTCGATCGCACCGCGCGCGCCTTGCGCGGGCACATTGCCGATGTGCTGCGCGCCGGCCACGGCACGCAGGCAATCGGCGACCTGATCGTCAGGCTCGCGCGCGGGGTCGAGCGACTGTCGCACACCGCCGCGCAATTGCTGCGCGGCGAAGCGCAAGTCGAAGGCAGGCGGCTGGCGGCAGAGCTTGCCGCAGCGGGTATCCCGGCGGATGTCGCGGCGCGCGTGGTCCATCTCTACGACATGGACGGCGCGATCGGGCTGGCGCACCTTGCCGCCGAGCGCGGCGTCGATGCGACCGCGCTGACCGGCGCGTTTTCCGACCTCGGCCAGGCGCTGGGGCTCGACTGGGCGCAGCAGGCCGCAAGCCGGGCTTCGCCCTCGGACCCGTGGGAACGCCTGCTGGTGGCGGGGCTGGCGCGCGATTTCCAGCAGATGCGGCTCGAATTCCTGGCGCGCGCGGGCGAACGCGATCCGGCGACGCACACCTCCGCATGGCTCGCCATGCACGCCGGGCCGGTCGCGCAATACCGTGCGTTGATCGCGCGCGCGCAAGCCAGCGGCGTGGCCGCACCGGCCATGCTGGCGCAACTGGCCGGGCAGGCGCGGACGCTGTTGATCCGTTGAAATTTACCGTTTGCGGTCAATTTTTTGCCCCGTCGATTGACGCGCGCGTCGATTTGCCCAAATCCGGAGCGATGGAATTGGCTTCAGGGCGGGTGCAATGGCGGATGTGGTGATTGTCGGGGCCGGGCATGGCGGGGCGCAAGTCGCGATCGCGCTGCGGCAGAACCAGTTTGCCGGGTCGATCCACGTGATCGGGCGCGAGCCCGAATTACCCTACGAACGCCCGCCGCTGTCGAAGGACTATCTCGCGCGCGAGAAGAGCTTTGAGCGTATCATGATCCGCCCGGCCGCGTTCTGGGCGGACAAGGCAATCGAATTCACGCTGGGGCACGAAGTCGTCGCGGTCGATCCGGTGGCGCAGACGGTCACCACCGATACGGGCGACACGATCGGCTATGGCACGCTGGTATGGGCAACCGGCGGCGATCCGCGCCGGCTGACGCTCGACGGGCACGACCTCGCCGGTGTCCACGCGGTGCGCACGCGCGCCGATGTCGACCGGCTGATGGCCGAACTCGATGCCGGCGCACAGCGTGCGGTGGTGATCGGCGGCGGCTATATCGGGCTCGAAGCCGCTGCGGTTCTCACCAAGCTCGGGGTCCACGTAACTCTGCTCGAAGCATTGCCGCGCGTGCTGGCGCGCGTGGCGGGCGAGGCGTTGTCCGCGTTCTATGAGGCGGAACACCGCGCGCACGGGGTCGATCTGCGCACCGGTGTGGCGGTTGCAGCACTCGAAGGCGCCGACGGCACAGTGACCGGGGTGCGGCTCGCCGATGGCGAAGTGCTGGCGGCGGAT
>CAITOD010000066.1 GCA_903893935.1 uncultured Sphingomonadales bacterium | reverse complement strand
GACGTTCGACACGCCGAGCACGAACACATAGTCCGACATCGACAGCAGGATCAGGTTGAACCCGAGATCGGTCCACATCGCCGCAGTCGGCGCACCGGCATGGTTTACCCGGCTCAGATACCTGGGCAGCCAGCCATCGGCCGACGCCTGGTAAAGCGTGCGCGACGATCCTGCCATCGACATGATGATCGCGAGCAGCAGTGCCAGAATCATCATCACCACGATCACGTTGCCCGCCACCGGCCCGGCCTTGATCATCCCGGACATCGCTTTGCCAACGCCCATGTTGTTGGCGATATCGGGCGACAGCATGCCGTCGAGCCCGAGCACGCCCTGAAAGCTGATCGGCACCAGCGTGAACACGACGATGCACAACAGCCCCGCCGACATGATCGCGCGGAAGGTGTCTTTGGAAGGATCGCGGAATTCGCGCGTGTAGCACACCGCCGTTTCAAAGCCGTAGGTCGACCAGGCGGCGACAAACAGCCCGCCCATGAAAATCGAGATGCCCGCCGCATCCCAGTGGCCGTTGATCGGGTGACCCGCGGCATCGTGCGACAGCGGCAGCACCGGCCAGATATTGGCGCGCGGCAGATCGCCGGTGAGCAGCGGCACGGTCCCGATCAGCAGCAGCGGCAGCAGGGCTACCACACCCAGCACCACTTGCGTGCGCGCGGTCGAGCTGATGCCGCGATGCTGGATCGCAAACGCGACCAGCAGGAACGCCGCGCCGATGATCGCCGTCGCGCTGATGCGCAGCGTCAGCCCGGTCTTGAGCGCCGACAGATCGAGCAACGTGATCTGCCACGTGTTGATGGCGGCATCGGCGCCGAACAGGATCGACAGCGAAAAGCCCGCCGCCAGCCCCGATCCGATCGCCAGCACCGGCGACCACGCCAGCCAGTTGCACCACACCGAAACCGGCGCAAACAGCTTGGAATAGCGCGCCCAGGCGACCGCGCCATAGACCGAGGCCCCGCCCGACTTGTTGGGGAACAAGCCGGCGATTTCGGCATAGCTGAACGCCTGGATGAAACCGAACAGGATCGACAGCGACCACACCAGCCACGAGGCGGTGCCGACCGCGGCGGCAATCGTGCCGATCGTGAACAGCACCAGCGCGGGCACGCCGCTGGCGATCCAGAATGCCCCGGTCCAGCTGATCCCGCGTTGCAGCGCGTGGCCGTCAACGGGTTCGGCTTGCGCCACAGTTGCCATTGTAAGTCCTTCGTGCGCGGGGGATCAGGAATGCGTCACGAGCGGACGCGCGTCTTGTCGGGATCGTAATGCGGGAACCGCACGACCTGGGCGCCGATGCGCTTTTGCTGGCCATCGAGTTTGCCGATGGTCAGCGCACTGCCAAGCGCGGACTGGCTCACATCGACGCGCGCGAGCGCAATCGTCCTGGCAAGGATCGGCGAGCGCGTGGCGCTGGTGACCACGCCGACCTGCACGCGCCCGTGATAGACCGGATCGCCGTGCCCGACAGGGTCGGCGCCTTCGACATCGAGCCCCACCAGCACGCGCTGCGGATGCTCGCGCCGCCGCGCCAGCGCCTCGCTGCCGACGAAGGCATGGCGTTTCGATTTGGGCGCAGCAAAGCCGATCCCGGCTTCGAACGGATCGGTCTGGTCGCAGAATTCATACCCGGCGAACACCAGCCCGGCCTCGATCCGCAAGATGTCGAGCGCATCGAGCCCGGCCGGCAACACGCCTTGCGGGGCGCCCGCCGCGATCAGCGCGTCCCACAATTCGGGCGCGCGGCTCGGGTGGCACCAGATTTCGTAGCCCAGTTCGCCGCTATAGCCGGTGCGCGACACGACCACCGGCAGATCGCCGATCCGGCCGGTGGTGAAACGGAACCAGCCGAGTTCGGCCACGCTCGGCCGGTGCGCCGGGGTGGCGACCATGGGCGCGAGAATTTCGCGCGACAGCGGCCCCTGGAAAGCCACGTTCGACAGCTGGTCGGTCGATGAGCGAACCCAGACTTTGAAGCCATGTTCGGCGGCCAGCTGGCGCAACCACACGCCGCACCAGTCATCGCCGCAGACCCAGCGGAAATTGGTCGGCCCGAGCCGGAACACCGTGCCGTCATCGATCATCCCGCCGGTTTCGTGGCACATCGCGGTGTAGACGATCTGCCCCACGGCCAGCTTGGTCATGTCGCGCGTGACCGCAAGGTCCATCAGCGCCTCGGCATCGGGGCCGGTCACTTCGAACTTGCGCAGCGCCGACAAGTCGATCAGCGCGGCGCGCTCGCGGCATGCCCAATATTCGGCAATCGCACCATGGTTGGTATAGGCACTCGCCAACCAGAACCCGCGATAATCGATCATCTGGCGGGTGAGCGCGGCGGTGCGCGGGTGAAAGCCGGTTTCGCGGGTCAGCCGGGCGGGGGCGTCTGGGGTCATGCGATGGCCATTGCCGGCTGTTGGCGCGGCACTCCTGTCATAGATGCGGACATGGATGTCGGTCGGGTGCCAGCCATTGGCCGGGTCGATAT
>CAITOD010000065.1 GCA_903893935.1 uncultured Sphingomonadales bacterium | reverse complement strand
GGGAACCACGGCACGCCGCGTTCGCGCAAGGCGGCGATATAGTGCGCGGGCATCCGCGCGCCTTCGTCGAGCCCGGCAAAGATCATCGGCTTGGGGAGCGTGCGGCCATCGAGCGCGGCGAGGATCGCGGGAAGCTTGATGTCGGCGGTCGCCGGATCGGACTGGATGATCCCGGCGACCACTGCGCCGACGCGCTGATCGTCGAGCAGCGAAGTGATCACATGGGTGTAGAGCGAAGGCTGGCTGAGCCCTTGCGCGGTCAGATCGAGCGGATTGCTGACCGGCACGAACGGCGGCAAAGCAGCGCGCAAGTCGGGCGCATTGGCATTGTCGAGCGCTGTCAGCGGCAGGCCCAGCCGCTCCGCCTGGTCGAGCACCATCGCCTTGAACGCCCCGGATTCGCCGAGCACCGCAACTTCGGGCCGGGTCAGCGCGGGGCAACGCACCAGCAATTCAGCAAGATCACCCAGTTCCTGCAACGTTTCGGCAAACACCACCCCGGTACGCGCGACTTTGACGCGCATCAGCGGGTAATCGCCCGCCATCGCGCCGGTATGCGTGGCGGCCGAAGCGCGCGCCGCGCTCGATGTGCCGGGGTGGAGCAGCACCAAGGGCTTGCCAGCCGCGCGCGCGCGCCGCGCCGCTGCCAGAAACCGCGCCGGCTGGCGGAAATGTTCGACAATCATGGCAATGACATGCGTGTCGGGATCGTCGATCAGCCAGTCGACATAGTCTTCGACGCCGCTGACCGCCTCGTTGCCGGTCGACACCGAAAAGCTGGTCGGCACCGCGCGCGCGATCAGCACGGTGCCCAGCACCGCTGCCATCGCGCCCGATTGCGAAACCACGCCGACCGCGCGACGCCCGGCGGGCGGCTCGCAGAACGCCTCGACAAACGTCAGCGGAATGCGGTCGACATGGTTGACCAAGCCCAGACAATTGGGCCCTTCGATCACCATCCCGGCTGCGCGCGCAATCCGCGCGATCTCGGCCTGTTCGGCAAGGCCCTCGGCGCCTTCTTCGGCAAAGCCGGCCGAAAACACGATCGCGGCACCGACGCCGCGCGCGGCGAGCGCGCGCACCGTTTCGAGCACCGCCGGGCGCGGGATCGCCAGCACCGCGACATCCACACCCGCCGGCAAGTCGGCGATATCGGCGAGGCAGGCGCGCGCGCCGATCGTCGCGCGTTTGGGATTGATCGGATAGATCGGACCGGCAAACCCGGCGCGGTCGAGATTGGCGATCAGTGTCGCCCCCAGCGCGCCGGGCTTGTCGCTGGCGCCGACCACGGCGACCGATCGGGGTCGCAGCAGGCGGTTGAGCGCGTCGTGCGCAATCGGCGGTGCGCTGTCAGCCATGCCTTTCGTCCCTCCGCGCAAACCGCCTGTTGTCAGCTTTTGACTTTGCTGGCGTCGAACGTGGCGAGCCCGGGCTTGAATGTCTTTTCGTCGAGGAACTGACGCGTCGCTTCCTTGCGCGCGGCCGCACCGCCAAAGCTGTGCAGCGCTTCCTGCGCGCGGATCTGGTAATCGAGCGCGTTGTCATAAGTCATGTCGACCATGCGGCGCATCGTCCATTTGGTCGCGCGCAAGGCATGCGGGTCTTTCTTGAGCAGCGCGTCGGCGATTTCGAGCACGCGCGCATGCAACTGGTCGGCGGGCACGGCTTCGGTCACCAGGCCTTGCGCTTCGGCCTGTTTGCCGGTGAGGTTTTCGCCCATCATGGCGTGGTACATCGCCTTGCGGAACGGCATCAGTTCCTGCGCCACTTTGCTGGCGCCGCCGCCGGGCAGAATGCCCCAGTTGATTTCCGACAGGCCGAACCGCGCGTCTTCGGCAGCGATCGCGATATCGCAGCCGAACAGCGGGCCATAGCCGCCGCCAAAGCACCAGCCGTTGATCATCGCGATGGTCGGCTTTTCATACCAGCGCAGGCGTTCGAACCAGCCATACGATTCGCGCTGGCTCTTGCGGATCGCCCACAGCCCCTGCTCTTCGGTTTCGCGGAAGTATTCCTGCAGGTCCATGCCCGCGGTCCACGCCGCACCTTCGCCGGTCAGCACCAGCACGCCGACATCTTCGCGAAATTCGAGCTCTTCGAGCACCTTTTTCATCTGCCGGTTGAGCTTGGGGCTCATGCAATTGCGCTTTTCGGGACGATTGAACTTGACCCAGGCAATGCGATTTTCCACCGAAAAGGCGACGGTATCGGCTTCGCTGCGCTCACTCATGGGACTCTCTTTCGCAATCGGGCTGCTATCATGGCAAAAATATCGCCAAAAATGCTATTGTCAATAACTATCCATCCGCCGAGAGCCTGCCGATGACCGATGTTCTGCGCCACCGCCCGGGCTATACTTTGCGCCGCGCCGCCAATGCGATGATGGCCGAACTGGCGCGCCGGCTGGCCACGATCGACTTGCGGATCGCCGAAGCCTCGGTGCTGCTGTTGATCGAACACCGCACCGATGCGACCGCCAGCGAGATCGGCCGGGTGCTCGATATCCAGCGCGCCAACATGGTGCCGCTGCTCGGCCGGCTCGAAGAAGCCGGGCTGATCGAGCGCCGCCCGATCGATGGCAAGTCGCAAGCCGTGCTGCTGACCGCGCTCGGCCACCAGCGGCGCGCCGAAGCCGATGCCATCACCACCGCGTTCGAAGACGATCTGATGGCCCGCATCGCGCCCGAACACCGCGACCATCTGGTGCCCGCGCTCGGCGCCTTGTGGCGCGCCGACTGAGCAATCCGGCGCCGCCCCAAGGGGCTGACCGACGCGCGCCCAAAGCCTCTTCCCTTGCGCGTATTTGTATGCATTACTAACAATATCGCGACAAACTCGCCCACGCGCCCCGGCAGCACGTGGAGCGAGGCGCGCGCAAGAGGATGGCGACAATGGCACACGACAACCGCATCACCTTTTACGATCTGCAACACGCCAGCGGCTGCACCACCAGCCCGTTCGTGTGGGCGACGAAATATGCGATCAAGCACAAAGGGCTCGATCTCGATGTGGTCGACGGCGGGTTTACCGGCATCCTCGAGCGCACGCAGGGGCATTCCGAGCGTCTGCCGGTGATTGTCGACCAAGGCGAATGGGTGCTCGATTCGTGGCTGATCGCCGAACATCTCGATCGCAAATATCCCGATCGCCCCACGCTGATCGGCGATCCTTCGGTGCGCGTGCTGGCCCAGTTCCTCGAAACCTGGCTGTGGAAGACCGCGGTCGGCCCGTGGGCGCGCTGCTATGCCGTGCAGTACCGCGACCGCTGCCATGCCGAAGACATCCCCTATATTGTCGAATCGCGCCGCCGCATGTGGGGCGCGCCGATGGAAGAGCTCGCCGCCGGGCGCGAGGATCGCCTGCCGATGGTGCTGCCCGAACTCGAATTGCTGCGCGGGATCTTGCGCGAGCATCGCTGGCTGGGCGGCGAGAGCCCCAATTACGCCGACTACCGCGCGCTCGCGGTGTTCCTGTGGTGCGCCAGCATTGCCGACATTCCGCCGATGACCGATGACGAGCCGCTGCGCGACTGGATCGATCGCGGTTTCGACTTGTACGGCGGCCTCGGCCGGATTCCGGGGATGAGCCCGCTGTTCGGCCTGCAACCGCGCGAAGGCGACCCTGCCCCGTTCGCGAAAGGCCCGACGCTGGTCGGCGGGCTGATCAGCCGCAACACCGGCCCCGCCTCGACCGCCGCCGAAACCGCGAAAATCACCGGACGGGAAGAAACCGCCAGCCATGCGTAACATCGATTATTTCGACCGCCAGGTCCGGCTCCATCCGGATCGCACGCTGCTCGTCGCCAATGGCCAGAGCCTTACGTATGGCGAAGTCCACGCGCTTACCCACCGCGTCGCGGGCGCGCTGCTCGATGCCGGGCTGGCGCATCAGGAAGCGGTCGCGGTAATGGGGCCCAACCACCCCGGCGTGCTGGTGGCCATGCTGTCGCTGTGGCGCGCGGGTGCGGCATGGATTCCGGTCAACACGCGCAATGCGCTGGCCGACAATATCGCCTATCTGACGTATGTGCGCGCTTCGGTGCTGTTCTACCATTCGCACTACGCCGCTGATGCGCGCACGGTGCGCGATGCGGTGCCGACTATCCGCCTGATGGTCTGTCTCGATGCGGCCGATGGCGACACCCCCTCGCTCGACGCATTCATGCGCCCGGCCGGAGCGCCGCCGGTTGCCGACTGCGGCGATCCTACCGGCAATGGTGAGGAACTGACCGCGATCATCGCCACCGGCGGCACCACCGGCCCGGCCAAAGGCGTGCGCGTGCTCAACCGCAGCTGGGGCACAATGCTCGAAACGATCGGGCAGATCATGGCGCTGCGTCAGGGTGACAGCCCGCAATGGCCGGTGTTCCTGGCGACGGCACCGCTGACCCATGCCGCAGGGCCATTCACGATGGCGGGCATTGCGATGGGCGCCACCGTCGTGGTGCTGCCGCAATTCGATGCCGATGCGGTGATGGATGCCATCGCGCACTATCGCGTGACGCATACGTTCCTGCCGCCGACCGCGGTCTATACGATGCTCGCGCACCCGCGCGTGCGCGATGTCGATTATTCGAGCCTGCAATACTTTCTGCTCGCCGGGTCCGCCTGCGCGCCCGAAAAGCTGCGCCAGATGGTCGAGGTGTTCGGGCCGTGCATGTGCCAGAGCTATGGCCAGACCGAATTCCACCTCGTCGCCACCTGGCTTTCACCGCAAGTGGTGGCGGCAGCGGCTGCGGGCGACCATCCCGAGCGGCTGGCGAGCTGCGGCCAGCAGACGTATTCGGTGCGCGTCGAACTGATGGACGACGACGGCAATCTGCTTGGCGACGGCGAAGTCGGTGAAATTGTCGGGCGCGGCGGGATCGTCGGCGGCGGCTATTTCGAATTGCCCGGGATCAGCGCGGAAACCTGGGCGCACGGCTGGCACCACACCGGCGATGTCGGCCGGCGCGACGCCGACGGGTTCTATTACATCGTCGATCGCAAGAAGGACATGATCGTCACCGGCGGGTTCAACGTGTTCTGCACCGAAGTCGAAGCCGCGGTGACCGAACTGCCGGGCATTCTCGAATGCGCCGCGATCGGCATTCCCGATGAAAAATGGGGCGAAGCCGTCACCGCACTGGTGGTCGCCGGCCCCGGTGCGCCCAATGCGGCCGCGATCATCGCGCATTGCAAAGACCGGATCGGCAGCGTCAAAGCCCCCAAACACGTGTTTTTCAAGGACGCGCTGCCGCGCACCGCAGTCGGCAAGTTCGACAAGAAAGCCATGCGCGCCGAATATTGGGCCGGACAAGAGCGCGGCGTGGCCTGACGCTTTCGCGTAGCGCACAATGGCAGCGGAACAGACCCTGGAGCATGATGCGATAAGAAAGAATCGCATCATGCTCCAGGAGTCTTTGTTTTCGCATGATTTATTGCGAAAAACCGGTGCCCACTTTTTCGCATCATGCTCTAGCGTCAGGTCCGTTCCGCCGGGGCGAGCGCCTTGAACTGGCCGAACGTGTTGGTCGCGCGCGCATTTTCGGGCAGCGCGAGTTCGCCGGCGGCCAGTTTGTCGCGCAGATAGCGATACGTCTGCAGCGCCATCGACCACATGTGATCGCCGATCGAAATATCGGGATAAGCCGCTGCCTTTTCGCCGGTCGGGTCGAACTGCGGCAGCGGGCAGATTTTCGTCGCATAGTCGCAGGCGTAAAACAGCGGGAACGAATAGCGTTCGTGCTGCACTTTGCGCACGCGGTGCGTGGTGGCGACAAATTGCCCGGCGGTCATCACTTCGAGCATGTCGCCGACATTGATCACGAACAGTTCTTCGCCTTCGACCGTGACCGGCGGCGCATCGATCCACTGGCCGAGACCGTTGAGCACTTCGAGCCCGGGCTGGTCGGCCAGCAGCAGCGTGAAGCATTCGTAATCGGTGTGTGCGCCGATCCCGGGTGCATCTTCGGCGGTGGGATCGACCGGGTAGTGGATCAGCCGCAGTTTCGAAGGGGGGCACGTGACCAGCGCATCGAACGCGTGTTCGTCCTGCCCCAGCGCCAGCGCGAAACCCTGGAACAGCTTGCGCCCGAGCGCGAAGACATCGGCGTAATAGGCCTCGACCGCCGCGCGAAAGCCCGGCAGATCGGGCCACTTGTTGCCGCCGATCAAGGGCTGCCCGGCGCGCACGAACGGGTGATCGTCGTCGCATTCGAAACCGATATCCCACGCCTCTTTCAGATCGGGGCGCCCGCCGCCGTAATATTCCGAGCCTTCGGGCACATAGCCCTTGTGCCCGCGCCCGAGCCCGATGTGGCAGCGCATTTTCCAGTCGAGGCTTTGCGCAAACAGCACTTCGGTCGCGGCGCGCAAGGCGGCGATCCGGTCGGCAGCAATGCCGTGCCCGCGAATGTAGAAGAACCCGACGTCGCGCGAGGCACGGCCGATTTCATCGGCCACAGCCTGGCGCGCGGCCAGATCGTCGCTGAACAGACCACGGATATCGATGATCGGCACCGCATCAAAATGAGTCATGGCAAGTCGCTCCAGGCGGCAAAACGGTCGCGCTCGGTCGCGGCCATCCACTGGTTGAGCAACCGGATATCGGCAATCGGCGCGCGCGTAAACGGCAGCAAGTGCGTATAGCCATCGGGGCCGAATTCGGGGGTGAGCGTCGTTACCGCCTGCCCGCGCGCGCGCTGTGCGGCCCACACCGCTTCCCACGCGGCCTGATGCCAGGCCAGTTCGCGCGCGTATTCGGGTGCGGCGGGATGCGGCACTTGCGGCCCCTGGTCATAGCCGACGCGCGCCTGCACATGGTGGACGCGCGTCAGGAACGGCGAAAGGTCATCGGCGGGGTGATCGAGCAATCGCTCGCACACCACCACCCAGTGGCTGAGATCGGCGGTAAACCGCAAGTGCGGCACTTGCGCGATGATTTCGAGCGTGACCCACGGGCTGTACAGCGACGTCGCGCGATGGATTTCAAAGCTGCAGCACATGCCCGCCGCATCGGCCAGCGCTTGCGCGCGGCCAAAGAAATCGACTTGCACCGCCAGCGGCCAGCGGTCGTTGCCGGGCAGCACGTTGACGAACCGCGCGCCCACCGCGCGCGCACCCTCGATCGCTTCGGCCAGCCGGTCGAGATGCTGCGCCGGAGTCCAGCTCTGATCGGGGATCACATCGCCGCCGGTGAACACCACCGCAATATAATCGAGCCCCTCGCCCGCAAGCGCGGCTTTCAGTGCGCGCCGGTCCTCCGCCGCTGCGGGCAGCCGCGCCTCGACCCCGACAAAGCCATGTGCGCGGCATTCGGCGCCACACTGCGCCCAATCACCCTGCCAACCCCACAATGAACGAAACAGATCAAGCCGCATCATGACACGAGAGCGAATGCCGCGCGGCTGGTCAAGCCATTAGATTTTGCTAAAGTGCCGCTCGCATGGATATCTGGGACTACAACTTGCGCCATCTGGCGGCGATCGTGCAAATTGCGCAGACCGGCACGATGGGGGCTGCGGCGCGCGCAGTCAATCTGACCCAGCCCGCGCTGACGCAGGCACTGGCGCGGGTCGAACACCAACTGGCGGTCCCGCTGTTCGAACGGCGGCACGACGGCATGGTGCCGACACCCGCCGCGCAAGTGCTGGTGCCGCGCATCAGCGCGGCGCTCAACCACGCGATCAGCCCGCATGTCACCACCGCGCGGCTGCGCGCGCTGCTGGCACTTGCCGACAGCGGCAGTTATCTGGGGGCGAGCCTTGCTACCGGTCTCGCGGTGCCGACGCTCCATCGCGCGGTCAAGGATCTGTCGCTCAGCTTGCGCAAGACGCTGGTCGAACGCCGCAGCAATTCGGTGGCGCTGACCGATGCGGGCCAGGCGCTCGCGCGCGCATTCCGCCTCGCCCGGGTCGAGCTCGAGGCTGGGCTCGCCGAAATCGAAGCGCTCAAGGGCCGCGAAGTGCGCCGCATCGTGGTCGGCGCGATGCC
>CAITOD010000064.1 GCA_903893935.1 uncultured Sphingomonadales bacterium | reverse complement strand
GCGCGTTCGACGAACGAGGGATTGCCCAGCCGGCCGTCGAGCGCTTTGGCTTCCTTTTCGGCCGCCGCCAGCGCCTTTTCGAGCCGGGCCTTTTCCGCCGCGATATCGATCAGCCCTTCAAGCGGCACGATCAGCGTGGCATCGCCCGCACCGACCTGCATCGCCGCACCCGCCGGTGCGGGGGCGAAATGGATCGCCGAAAGCCGCGCCAGCCGGTCGATCGCCGGTCCGTTGGCGCCAATGATCGCGCGCGTCGCCGCACTCGGCTCGGGCAGCCAGGCTTCGAGCCGCGCGCCCGGCGCGAGCCCCAGTTCGTTGCGCGCGGTGCGCAAGCCCGAAACCAGCGCGATCAGCCATTCGACTTCGGCTTTGGCCGCTGCATCGACATGCGCACCCGGCTCGGGCCAGTGCGCCAGGATCAGGTCGGTGTTGCGCTTGCCAAGCGCGTGCCACAGTTCTTCGGTCACAAACGGCATGAACGGGTGGAGCATGACCAGAATCTGGTCGAGCACCCAGCCGGCCACGGCGCGCGTTTCATCATCGAAGCTGCTTTTGATAAATTCGATGTACCAGTCGCAGAACGTGTCCCACGCAAAATGATAGACCGCGTTGGCGGCGGCATCGAAGCGCAGATCGGCGAGGGCCTGATCGAGGCTGGCAAGCGTCTCGACCACTTCGCCGATAATCCAGCGGTTGACCGCATGGCTTGCCGCCGGGGCCGCAAGTGTGGTCGAGGCGCCGATGCCGTTGGCCTGGCAGAACCGCGCGGCGTTCACAGCTTGGTCGCGAAATTGCGATAGCCCTCGACGCGACGCTCGTCCATTTTGACATCGCGGCCCTGGCTTTCCATCGCGCACATGAAAAAGCGCAAGGCATCGGCGCCAAAGCGGTCGATCAGGCCGAGCGGATCGACCACATTGCCTTTGGACTTGGACATTTTCTGCCCGTCGGCGGCGCGCACCAGCCCGTGCAGATAGAGCCGCCGCCACGGCACTTGCCCCAAGAATTCCAGCCCCTGCATCGCCATGCGCGCATCCCAGAAAAACAGGATGTCGAACCCGGAAATCAGCAGGTCGTTGGGATAATGGCGCCTGACCAGATCGGTCTGATCGGGCCAGCCGAGCGTAGCAAACGGCCACAGGGCGGAGGAAAACCAGGTGTCGAGCACGTCTTCATCGCGCGTCAGCGCCACGCCCTGGCCTGCCAGCGCCTGCGCGCCGGCTTCGTCTGACGCGACATAAGCCTTGCCCGCGGCATCATACCACGCCGGGATGCGATGGCCCCACCACAGCTGGCGCGACACGCACCACGGCTGGATGTTTTCCATCCAGTTGAAAAAGGTCTTTTCCCACGATTTGGGCACGATCTCGATCGCGCCCGAGCGCACTGCGGCGAGCGGCGCCTGCGCCAGCTTTTCGGCATCGACATACCACTGGTCGGTCAGCCAGGGTTCGATCACCACGCCGCCGCGATCGCCGAACGGGGTCTGGATGGTGCGCGGTTCGCAATCGTGTTCGACGCCGTCCTTGTCGATATGCGGCACGAGGAAGCCTGCCGCTTTCATCGCCGCAACCACGGCGGCGCGCGCCTCGAACCGGTCGAGCCCCACGAATTCGGCCGGCACCAGCCCGTCGGCGACCTGCACCACGTGCGCCTCGGCATCGAACATGTTGAGCATGTCCGAAGCCTTGATCCCGGCCCGCTTGCCGACTTCGAAGTCGTTGAAATCGTGTCCGGGGGTGATCTTGACCGCGCCCGATCCCAGCTCGGGGTCGGCGTGTTCGTCGGCCACCACGCGCAAGCGCCGCCCGGTCAACGGTTGCGCGATATCGGCGCCGATCACCGCCTGGTAGCGGGGATCGTCGGGGTGCACCGCGACCAGCATGTCGGCGAGCATCGTTTCGGGGCGTGTGGTGGCGACTTCGATATAGTCGAGCCCGTCGGCGCGCTTCACGCCATCGGCCAACGGATAGCGGAACCGCCAGAACCCGCCTTTGACTTCGCGGGTTTCGACTTCGAGGTCCGAAATCGCGGTCTTGAGCCTCGGGTCCCAGTTGACCAGCCGCTTGTCGCGATAGATC
>CAITOD010000063.1 GCA_903893935.1 uncultured Sphingomonadales bacterium | reverse complement strand
GCAATATCATCGATGCGCGCATCCACACCGCGCGCAACGGCGTGGCGGTCGACAATTTTCTGGTGCAGGACCCGCTCGGGCGACCGTTTGGCGAAGAGGCACAGATTGCCCGGCTCAAGACCGCGATTGCCGATGCGCTCGCCAACAAGGCGAAAATTTCGCTCAAACTGGCGGCGCGGCCACCGGCCCGGCCGCGCGCCGAAGCGTTCGAAGTCCATCCGATCGTGATTTTCGACAATGCCGCTTCGGACCGCTTCACCGTGATCGAAGTCGGTGCGCTCGATCGCCCGGCGCTGCTCAGCCGGCTGGCGCGCGCCTTGTTCGAAGCGCGGCTGATGGTGCATTCGGCGCATGTCGCGACTTATGGCGAGCGCGCGGTCGATACGTTCTATGTGACCGATGTGCTCGGCAGCAAAGTGGCGACCGAAACCCGCCTGCGCACGATCGAACGTCGCCTGATCGAAGCGGCAGGCGATGGCGATGTCAAAGCGGTGGCGGCATGACCGAAGCGCGCTATCTCGGCGGTTCGCTGCTGCTGGCGATGCCCGGCATGGGCGACCCGCGGTTCGACCACGCAGTGATCGCGATGTGCGTCCACGACGCCAATGGCGCGCTGGGCATCGGGGTGGGCGCGGTGCAGTCCGGGGTGACCATGCACGGACTGCTGCGCGATATCGGCATCGAACCCGGCCAGGCGCCCGATGCGCCGATCCACCTTGGCGGGCCGGTCGAGCCGCAGCGCGGCTTTGTGCTGCACAGCGCGGGCTGGGAAGCGCCGGGCACGCTGCAGGTTTCGTCGCAGTGGAACTTGTCGGCCTCGCTCGAAGTGCTGCGCGCGATTGCCGAAGGGCGCGGGCCCGCGCAGTGGCTGGTCGCGCTGGGCTATGCCGGCTGGGGCGCAGGGCAACTTGAAGGCGAAATGCGCCAGCACGGCTGGTTCGCCGCAACGGGCCGGGCCGCGATCCTGTTCGACACCCCGGTCGAGGCGCGCTGGCAGGCGACCTGGCGCGCCGAAGGGATCGATCCGGCGCATCTGGTGGCCGCGACCGGGCGCGCCTGATCAGGCGCGCAGTCGGGCGAGCGCCTCGTCGCGACCGATCAGCGGCAGCAGCGCTTTCATGTCCGGTCCATGGTCCATACCGGTCAGCGCCTGGCGCAGCGGCAGGAACAGCGCTTTGCCTTTGCGTCCGCTGGCCTCCTTGAGCGCGGCGGTCAGCGCGCTCCACGGATCGTCGTGCCAGTCGAGGGTTTCGGCGACTTGCGCGGCGCTCGCCAGAAACGCGCGGGTTTCGGGATCGGCTTCGGGCGCAGCGATTGGTCCATTGATCACCTGCCACCAGCCCTCGGCATCGGCGACGCGTTCGAGATTGGGCTGGATCGCGCGCCAGGTCGGCGCGTCCATGCCTTGCGGCAGGCGATCGGCAACTTGCGCGTAATCGAGCCGGTGCACCACGCTGGCGCTGATCCGCGCCAGTTCGGCTTCGTCGAAGCGTGCCGGCGCGCGGCCAAAATGCGACAGGTCGAACGCGGCGGCAAGCTGGTCGGCATCGAGCGCGGGATCGACCGGATCGGATGTGCCCAGCCGCGCGAGCAAAGCGATGATCGCTGCGGGTTCGATCCCGGCTTCGCGCAAATCGGCCACACCCAGCGCGCCAAGCCGCTTGGACAGCTTGCCTTCGGCCCCGGTCAGCAGTGCTGCATGCGCAAAGCGCGGCACTTCGGCGCCGAGCGCGGTAAACATCTGCACTTGCGTCGCGGTGTTCGACACGTGGTCTTCGCCGCGCAGCACGTCGGTCACGCCCATGGCGACATCGTCGATCACGCTTGGCAGCATGTAGAGCCAGGTGCCGTCGGCGCGACGCACCACCGGGTCAGACATCTGGCGCGGGTCGAACTGCTGCGGCCCGCGCACGCCATCGTGCCACGCGATCGGGCTGTGGTGGTCGAGCAGGAAGCGCCAGTGCGGCGCCTCGCCCGCGGCCGCGCGCGCGGCGTGATCGGCTTCGGTCAGCGCGAGCGCGGCGCGATCGTAGATCGGTGGCAACCCGCGCGACAACAGCACCTTGCGCTTGAGATCGAGCTCGGCTTGCGTTTCATAGCAGCGATAGACGCGGCCTTTGGCAATCAGCTGCGCGAGCGCAGTCTCGTATATGGCAAAGCGCGCCGACTGCCGTTCTTCGCCATCGGTGCGCAAGCCCAGCCAGGCCAGATCGGCGCGGATCGCTGCGACATGTTCTTCGCGGCTGCGCGCGGCATCGGTATCATCGATGCGCAGCAGGAACCTTCCGCCGTGGCGGCGCGCCAGCAACCAGTTGTGCAGCGCGGTGCGGATATTGCCGACGTGCAGCCGGCCGGTGGGGGAAGGGGCAAAGCGCGTTATCACGGTCATGGCGGCGCTATAGCGGGTCCGCCGCCGCGCGCCAGTCCGGGGCTTGCGCAGACACAAAGTGCGCAACCGGCCACGTTCGTTGCGATTCGCGCGAAGCCATGTGGCATTGGTCTGATGCAGACCGCGTGCATGGTTTTAACATGATAAATTTTAGGGATATATTTCCAAGGATTTGTCGAAAAACTGTCATGTTTCGCGACGAAAAGGCCGCCGCAAAGTCTGGCTGGAAGAGAGACACGTGATGACCAAGTTTTTGAACCGGATTGCCCCTGCGATCGCAGGCGCGGCCGCATTGCTGGCGGCACAGCCTGCTGCGGCAGAAACGATCAATCTGGTTTGCACGTACACGCCGTTCGACGGCTATACCGATGTGGAAATGATCTGGGCGGATACTGCCACCAGCAAAGTGCGTTCGGTCATGTCGCTACAGGACCGGCGCGGCATGCATGGTATCAAGGGTGGCGGCAATGCCGAAGATGCGCTCCACAAGGCGCAATATCCGTCGCAAGTCAGGACCTGGCCGGCGACGATCACCGCCACCAGCATCAAGTGGACCAGCAACCTCGAAACCCCGCGCCCGGTCGAGATCAATCGCACCACCGGCGTGCTCACCTGGTCGACACCCGAAGACCCGACACCGCCCAGCAAAGGCTCGGCCCAGTGCACCGTCGGCACCTATGAATTTCCCAAGCCGATCGTCACCCCGTCCGTAAAGCCGCACTGATCCGCGCGGGGATGGCCCTATCCGGCGCGGCGCCCGCGCCACGCCGGATCAGGCGGTGCGGAAGCCGTTGGTGATCGGGTAGCGCCGGTCGCGTCCGAAATTGCGCATGCCGAGCTTCACCCCGGGCGGGGCCTGGCGGCGTTTGTATTCGGCGAGGTTGACCAGCCGCTCGATGCGCTCGACGGTGGCGCGATCGAAGCCTTCGGCGACGATCTGGTCGACGCTGCGTTCCTGTTCGATCAGGTGGCCGAGAATGGCATCGAGCACCGCATAATCGGGCAACGAATCCGAATCCTTCTGGTCGGGCCGCAATTCGGCGCTCGGCGGCTTGGTGATGATGCGTTCGGGCATCACCGCGCCTTCGGGCCCTTTGCCGATCTTGGGTCGGCGCGTGTTGCGCCAGCGTGAAATCGCGAAAACCGTGGTTTTATAAGCATCCTTGAGCGGGTTGTAGCCGCCGTTCATGTCGCCGTAGATCGTGGCATAGCCAACGCTCATCTCGCTCTTGTTGCCGGTGGTGATCAGCATCGGCCCGAACTTGTTCGACAGCGCCATCAGCGTGGTGCCGCGAATGCGCGATTGCAGGTTTTCTTCGGTCGTATCGGGCGCGCGCCCGGCAAAGACCGGCGCCAGCATCGCGGCGAACCCATCGACCGCCAAGCTGATCGCGATCGTATCGAGCCGGGTGCCGAGCAGGCCGGCGCAGCCTGCCGCATCCTCGAGGCTTTCGGCGCTGGTGTACTGGCTCGGCAGCATCACGCACCACACTTTGTCGGGCCCCAGCGCGTCGACCGCAATCGCCGCGGTGATCGCCGAATCGATCCCGCCCGACAGCCCCAGCACGACGCCTGGAAAGCGATTCTTGTCGACATAATCGCGCAAGGCCAGCACCATCGCGCAATAAATGTCTTCGGGATGTTCGGCGAGGTCGTGCACGTCGCCCGGTGAACAGCGCCAGCGATGCCCGTTGCCCACCCGCACCCGGTTCCATTCGGTGCGGATCACCGCTTCTTCCCAATCGGGCGCCTGGATCCACAGCGCGCCTTCGGGCCCGACAACAAAGCTTGCGCCGTCGAACACCACTTCGTCCTGCCCGCCGACGCGGTTGAGATAGGCGAGCGGAATGCCGGTATCGATCGCGCGGCGCTTGGCCACGCCATCGATGCGCAGCACGTCCTTGTCGATCTCGTAGGGGCTGCCGTTGACGCAGATGAAAATCTCGGCGCCCAGTTGCGCGAGGTGGCGGCAGACATCGGGATGCCAGATGTCTTCGCAGATCGGCAGGCCAAGCATGGCGCCTTTGAACAGCACCGGTTCGGGCAGCGGCCCGGGGGTGAAATAGCGCTTTTCGTCGAACGTGCCGTAATTGGGCAATTCGTATTTGAAGCGCACCGCCGCGACCCGCCCGCCTTCGAGCAGCGCCACACCGTTGTAAAGCGCACCATCGCGCACGAACACGCTGCCGATCAGCAGCGCCGGGCCGTTGTCGGCGGTCAGCGCGGCCAGCTTTTCCAGCTCCTGCGCCGCGCGCGCAATCAGCGCCGGCTTCTGGATCAGGTCTTCGGGCGGATAGCCGATCAGATGCATTTCGGGGAACACGATCAGGTCGCTGCCCATGGCGCCGGCGCGCACCCGGCGTACCGCGGCGGCATTGGCGGCGAGATCGCCGACATTCTGGTTGAGTTGCGCCAGCGTGATGATCAGTCGTTCAGCCATGGATCACGTCCTACGCGGCAAACGCGCCCGGTATCAAGCGTCCGGTATCAGGGGCCCGGTATCAGGAGCCTGTCCACGGTTGCCTGGGTGCGCGTGTGTTGCAATGCTGTCATCATGGGGTAAGGCGCCGGGAAGGCGGGGGGCCTCACGATTCGTGTGGTGCGACCGTAACGTCCGGGAACAGGACGGAAAACGACCCTGGTAACCTAGCGATGAAAGCGGGCAATCCATGAAGATCATGTCGGGCAATGGCAATCTGCCGCTGGCGCGGGCCATCGCGGCCTATCTTGAACTGCCTCTGACCCAGGCCTCGGTGCGGCGCTTTGCCGACGAGGAAGTGTTTGTCGAAATCCACGAGAACGTGCGCGGCGAAGACGTGTTCATCGTCCAGTCGACCAGCTACCCCGCCAACGACAACCTGATGGAACTGCTGATCTGCATCGACGCGCTGCGCCGCGCCTCGGCGCGGCGGATCACCGCGGTGGTGCCCTATTTCGGCTATGCCCGGCAGGATCGCAAACCGGGGCCGCGCACGCCGATTTCGGCCAAGCTGGTCGCCAATCTGATCACCACGGCGGGTGCCGACCGCGTGCTCGCGGTCGATCTTCACGCCGGGCAGATCCAGGGCTTTTTCGACATTCCGACCGACAACCTGTTTGCCGCACCGGTGATGTCGGCCGATATCCAGACGCGCTATGGCGGCGACGGGCTGATGGTCGTGTCGCCCGACGTCGGCGGCGTGGTGCGCGCGCGGGCGCTGGCCAAACGGCTCGACAACGCGCCGCTGGCGATCGTCGACAAGCGCCGCGACCGTCCCGGCCAGTCCGAAGTGATGAACATCATCGGCGAAGTCAAAGGGCGCATGTGCATCCTGATCGACG
>CAITOD010000062.1 GCA_903893935.1 uncultured Sphingomonadales bacterium | reverse complement strand
GGTGGGGGCTCTCCGGATTGCTCAGCGACTGGGGATAGCCCCCACCCCAACCCCTCCCCGGAAGGGGCGGGGCTATCCTGGCGCTGGGGTGATCTTCGCTTGCCTCGCCACGCTGGCGCTCGCGGGTTGCGGCAATCGCCGCGTGCTGCGGCCTGCGGCCGGGCACGTGCTGCCGCCACCGGCTTATGGCAGCGGCTACCGCCCCAATGGCGACCAGCTGCTCAAACCCCCCGCGCAGACCCGGCCCGAACGCAATGTCGATACGCGCGTGCGCTCGGAAGAACGCGCCGACGATCCGTTCGATCTTCCCCCCGAACACTGACTTCTCTGCGAAGGCGCCGGCCATGGACCATTTCGATTATCTGGATGGCGTGCTGCACGCCGAAGCCGTGCCATTGCCGCGCCTCGCCGATGCGGTGGGCACGCCGGTCTATGTCTATTCGCGCGCCACGCTGACGCGGCACGCGCGAGTGTTCCGCGATGCGCTGGCGATCCTGCCCGCGGTCAGGATCGCGTTTGCGGTCAAATCGAACCCCAATCTGGCGGTGCTGCGCGTGCTCGCGGCCGAAGGCTATGGCGCCGATGTCGTTTCCGGGGGTGAACTCGAACGTGCGCTGGCGGCCGGCATGACGCCCGACAGCGTGGTGTTTTCGGGCGTGGGCAAGACCACCGCGGAAATGATCCGCGCGATCGATGTCGGGATCGGCCAGTTCAATCTCGAAAGCCTCGAAGAAGGGCTTGAGCTTGCGGCCCTTGCACGCGCGGCCGGGCGCACCGTGTCGTGCGCCTTGCGGGTCAATCCCGATGTCGATGCGGGCACGCATGGCAAGATTTCGACGGGCAAAGCCGAAAACAAGTTCGGCGTGCCGTTCGACCGCGCGGCGGCAATCTATGCGCGGCTGGCGGGCGAGGCGGGCCTTTCGATGCGCGGGCTGGCGCTGCATATCGGCAGCCAATTGGCGCGGCTCGATCCGCTCGAAGCGGCGTTTGTCAAAGTGGGCGGATTGATGCGTGCGATCCGTGCCGATGGTCATGCGGTGACGCATATGGACCTCGGCGGCGGGGTCGGCGTGCCCTACAAGGCGGGCGATGTCTATCCGCAGCCGGCCGACTATGCCGCGATGGTCGCGCGCGTGACCGCCGACTGGGGGGTGACGCTGATGTTCGAACCCGGCCGCGTGATCACCGGCAACACCGGCGTGCTGCTGACCCGTGTGGTGCGCGTGAAGGAAGGCGCAGGTGCGCCGTGGGTGGTGGTCGATGCGGCGATGAACGATCTCGCCCGCCCGGCGCTTTACGATGCGTGGCATGATTTTGCGGCCGTGGCACCCGATGGCACGCGCATGACCGCCAATATCGTCGGCCCGATCTGCGAATCGAGCGATACTTTTGCCATGGCGCGCGACATCGACGCCGTCGCGCGCGACGATCTGGCGGTGTTCCGCACCGCCGGCGCCTATGGCGCGACAATGGCGAGCACGTACAATTCGCGCGCAATGGTGCCCGAAGTGATGGTCGATCACGATCGCTGGGCGGTGGTGGCCGACCGCATTGCGCCCGCCACGATCCTCGCCGCCGAACGCGTGCCGGATTTTCTGGTGTGATGATACCCGCTCTGCCGCTGTTTCATCGCATCGCCGGGCAGCCGGTGATCGTGCTGGGGCACGGCGAAGCGGCCGAAGCCAAAGCGCGGCTGGTGGCGCGCGCGGGCGGGCGCGTGATCGACGATCTGGCGCTGGGGATCGACGAGGGCGCGCGGCTGGCGTTCATCGCGCATGCCGATGAAACCGCGCTGCAGGCCGATGCGCTGCGCGCGCGATGCGCCGGGCTGCTGGTCAATGTCGTCGACCGGCCCGACTTGTGCGATTTCACCACGCCTTCGCTGCTCGATCGCGCGCCGGTGCTGATCGCGGTCGGCACCGGCGGTGCCAGTGCAGGGCTTGCCAAAGCGCTGCGGCTGCGGCTCGACGCGCTGTTGCCGCAAAGCCTGGGCGCCCTGGCCGAAGCGTTGCATGCCGCGCGCGCCGCCTTGCGCGCGCGCTGGCCCGAAGGCGCGGCGCGGCGCCGCGCGCTCGATGATGCGCTGGGCGAGGGCGGGGCGCTCGATCCTTTGCGCGAACACGATGACAGGGCGGTGGAGCGCTGGATTGCAGGCGGCACGTCCGCGCCGGTCGCGCGCCATGTCATTGTCCTCGCCAGCACCGACCCCGACGATCTGACGTTGCGCCAGGCGCGCCTGCTCGGTCAGGCCGATGCGCTGGTGGCAGGCCCCGAGGTGCCACCAACAATCCTCTCCCGCGCCCGCGCGGACGCGCAAAGGCTGAAGCCGGGTGATCCGGAGCCCGAGGGCATCGTTGTCGAATTGCGCTTCTGACCATGATCCACTTACCCCCCTCCGTGCGGCCACTTTTATCAGCTGGCAGCGGGCATATGCATCTGCTCCCGAGCGCACTTTATCCTCCCCGGAACGGGGAGGGGGACCAGCGAAGCTGGTGGAGGGGTCTTGCCCGACACGAACGCTTGCGCGTGGCCGCGCCACCCCTCCACCACCCTTCGGGCGGTCCCCCTCCCCGTGCCGGGGAGGATCATGTTTTGCCGAACCTGGCTGCGCCAGGCTCGGCACAAAGGTTTGTGGTTTATGGGGTCTTCAGCTGGAAATTCATCCAGCAACTGGCCACCGGCCGGTCGCGGTCGGCTTGCCAGGCTTCGATGCGCACGTTGGCGACGCGGCGCCCGGCGCGCACCACTTCACCGCGCGCATAGATCGTTTCGGGCAAGCCGCTGCGCAGATATTCGGTGCTGATGTTGATCGGTTTGATCCGCGCCGGGTTGCCCTGCCGCTCGAGTTCGGCGGCAAGCGCTGCAAACCCCGCCATTTCGAGCACGCCGCCGATCGCCCCTCCGTGCAGGAAACCGGGGCGGCCCATCGCGCGTGGCGCAAAATCCATCGCGATCACCGGGCTGCCGTTGTCGGTGCCGACAATCGCCATGCCCATCGCGCGCGCATAAGGCGGCAAATCGGTGCTGGTCACTTGATCCACTCCGGCCCGTCGACAGCGAGGAAAATGCCCGCCGCATGCGCCACCGGATCGCTGATATCGCCATCGTGCGCGATCCCGCGCACAAACGCCATCGACCGGCGCAGCTGATAGCATTCGGCGCGCGCCACGATCGGTTTGCCGGGGCTGGCGGCACGGGTGTAATCGATCCGCAAGTCGAGCGTGACTTGCGGGCGGAACTTGCCCAGCCGTGTCCACACCGACATCGACGTGGCGTTGTCGAGCAGGCTGATGATCGGGCCCGATGCCAGCACCCCGGTTTCGGGATCGCCCACCAGATCGGCGCGCCAGTCGAATTCCAGCTCGATCCAGATGTCGCCATGATCGCGATAGCGCATGCCGATAAAGCCGCCATGGGCGCTGCTGGTCATGTGTTGGGCCCATAACCGGGGGTCGAATGTTTCGGCCATGGCCAGGCGTTCGAGCCGGCGATCATTGACGTCAGAACTGTCCATCCTCCGGTCCTGCATGGCGCGGTGGCGGATTGCAACCTAGAACATCGCGCCTGCCAGCGCATCGATCGCGCCTTGCAGGATCAGCGCGGCGGCATGGGCGTCGATCCGTTCGGCGCGGCGCGCGCGGCTCATGTCCTGATCGATCATCGCGCGTTCGGCGGCGACGGTTGACCAGCGTTCGTCCCACATCAGGATC
>CAITOD010000061.1 GCA_903893935.1 uncultured Sphingomonadales bacterium | reverse complement strand
TGCCGATGTCGTGGCCGGTGGGCATGGGCGGGCAGTTCGAAGGCGTGATGGACCTGTCGGTGCGCACGATTGCCCGGCCCGACGGCGATTCGCGCGAATTCCTCGGCCGCACCGACGCGGCCGAAGGCGCCACAATCCCCGCCGACGTGGCCGAGGAAATCGAACTGGCCGAAATGGGCTATCCCGCGTTCGATCTCGCCGCCTATCGCCATGGCGACCTGACCCCGGTCTATTTCGGATCGGCGCTCAAAGGCTTTGGCGTGGCCGAACTGATCGATGCGATCGCGCGCTTTGCCCCGCCGCCGCGGCCGCAATCATCCGACCAGGGGGTGATCGATCCGTCGCGCGACGATGTCACCGGCTTCGTGTTCAAAGTCCAGGCCAATATGGACCCGCAGCACCGCGACCGCATCGCCTTCATGCGGCTGGTTTCGGGCACGTTCCGGCGCGGCATGAAGCTGATCCCTTCGGGGCTGGGCAAGCCGATCGCGGTGCATTCGCCGATCCTGTTCTTTGCGCAGGACCGCGAGATCGCCGATACCGCCGAAGCCGGTGATATCATCGGCATTCCCAACCACGGCACTTTGCGTGTGGGCGATACGCTGTCGGAAAAGAACGATGTGCGCTTTACCGGCCTGCCCAATTTCGCGCCCGAAATCCTGCGCCGCGTCGCGCTGAAAGACCCGACCAAGACCAAGCAATTGCGCAAGGCGCTCGACGATCTGTCCGAAGAAGGCGTGATCCAGGTGTTTTATCCCGAAATCGGCGCGCAATGGATTGTCGGCGTGGTCGGCCAATTGCAGCTCGACGTGCTGATTTCGCGGCTCGAAGCCGAATACAAAGTCGAAGCCGTGCTCGAAGCCTCGCCATTCGACACCGCGCGCTGGATCAAAGGCAGCGATGCGGCGCTCAAGGGGTTTGTCGATATCAACAAGTCCAATCTTGCGCACGATCGCGATGGCGACCCGGTGTTCATGGCGCGATCGGCGTGGGATGTCGGGTATCAGCAGGAACGCAATCCCGATCTGACCTTTTCGGCGACCAAGGAACGATAAGACCAAGAGGGCCTTGCCAGCGTGGCGGGCGCGCGGCAGTGAGGCGGCATGACACTGCTCGGCCCGACCTCGAACACCTTCATCTCGCAACGGCTTCGGCTCCATTATGTGGAATGGGGCAATGCCGACAAGCCGCCGCTGCTGCTGGTGCATGGCGGGCGCGACCATTGCCGCAGCTGGGACTGGACCGCCGAAGCGCTGCGCGAGGACTGGCACGTTATCGCCATCGACCATCGCGGCCACGGCGACAGCGAATGGGCGTCGGACGGCAATTACCGCGTGATGGACATGGTCTATGACGTCGCGCAGCTGATCCACCAGCTCAATCTGGCGCCGGTTTCGATCGTGTCGCATTCGATGGGGGCCAATGTTTCGTTGCGCTATGCCGGGCTGTTTCCCGAAAACGTGCGCAAGCTGGTGGCGATCGAAGGCATTTTTCCGACGCCCGAATGGGAAATGCGGATGAAGGATGTGCCGTTTGCGCGGCGCATCCGCGACTATATCGCCGAAAAGCGCAAAGCCGCCGGGCGCCTGCCACGCCGCTATCCGACGCTCGCCGATGCCTATGCGCGCATGAAAAGCGAAAACCCCTATCTGACCGATGCCCAGGCCAGGCACCTGACGATCCACGGCATCAACCGCAACGAAGACGGCACGTTCACGTGGAAATTTGACCCTTACGTGCACATCGACCACCCTTACGACATCTCGTCCGAACGCAAGCACGAGCTGTGGGAAGCGATTACCTGCCCCACACTGCTGCTCAACGGCGCGGATTCGTTTGCGAGCAATCCCGAAGCCGATGGCCGCATCCGCCATTTCCGCAATGCGAAAGTGATCGAATTCCCCGACGCCGGCCACTGGCTGCACCACGACCAGTTCGATCGCTTCATCGAGACTTTGCGCGAATTTCTGTGAATTTCTCCCTCCCCGTCAGGGGATGGCCGGGGGTGGACGCTCTAAGCTGAAGCGCCACCTGCACGGGCGCGGCTTTTTGCTTTTGGTTGCTTGCCGCTATCCAGCCTTGCAGTTGCCTATTTTTCAGGCACGCCCTTGGGCCTGCACAAGAATCGGGCGCAGAATATCGTTTGCGCAGACATTTTATTCCCCCAAAGCGCCGAATCCGGATGATTGCGGATATGGCACGCTCTTTGCTTAATAATTCTCGGTCGCTTGATCCCGTCAGGGGGCAGGCTATTGCAGGGGGCATTCATGAAATTCATCATCGCGGTCATCAAGCCGTTCAAGCTTGATGAAGTGCGCGAAGCGCTTTCGAATCTCGGGGTCGCCGGGATGACGGTGACCGAAGTCAAAGGCTTCGGGCGGCAGAAAGGCCAGACCGACATCTCTCGCGGCGCCGAATACACCACCAATATGCTGCCAAAGGTCAAATTGGAGATTGCCGCGTCCGACGAACT
>CAITOD010000060.1 GCA_903893935.1 uncultured Sphingomonadales bacterium | reverse complement strand
GTTGCGTCCGGTGATTTTGCCAGGCGCCTGACGCCAAGTTCGATTGCGGAGATACTTCGGCAAATACACCCGATTGACTGGTCTTCAGACCGAAGTCACGGCCATCGGGGATTTGTCAAAGCGTCTCCGCATTCTGCTTAAGAAATCGCGCGCCTGCGATTCGCATGCCCCCGGACCAGCGGGAAGAACCGCTTTTAGCAGCGGTGCACAACAGCAATGTGTCGCGGAAAGCGTGGTGAGCCCAGCTGGATTCGAACCAGCGACCTACTGATTAAAAGTCAGTTGCTCTACCGACTGAGCTATGGGCCCGGCGCATGTGCGTGCGGTCGCAGCGCCTTAGGGATAGGGGCGCGGCGGGTCAAGCGGGCGTGGAGGTGTTTCACGCAAAGGCCATTTTCGGGGTCGCGCCAGTCGGGGACGATGCGCGCGGCGGGGCCGAGCACGAAAGCGCGCAGGTGGTATTGGGGGTGCGGAATGGTCAGGCGGCGATCGTGCAGCAGGCCGCCCTCCCACAGCACAATGTCCAGATCGAGCGTGCGCGCCTGCCAGCGCTGGCCGCGCCGCACGCGGCCGAAAGCCGCCTCGATCGCCTGCAGCCGGTCGAGCAGGGCAAGCGGCGCAAGCGGGGTTTCGATCAGCGCGACGGTGTTGGCATAGCGCCGACGCGAGGGCCCGAGCGGTGCGCTGGTCACGATCGGCGCGGCGGCAATCACCGGCAGCCAGCAGGTTTCAAGCGCTGCAAGTGCGGCATGCAGCACGCGCGGCGGCGGCCCGTGGCGCGGGTGGGCGATGTTGGAGCCGAGTGCTACCACATAGCGCTGCGGCGCGCTCACCGGTCTTCGACCAGGCGTGCGTAAAGCGCGGGCCGGCGGTCGCGGAAAAAGCCCATGCCTGCGCGACGTTTGCGCGCGAGCGCGAGATCGAAGCTGGCGACCAGTGTGCCGGTTTCGGTCGCGCCGAATTCCGCCACCAGATCGCCCCATTCGTTGCTGATGAAGCTGTGGCCGTAAAACGCCTGGTCGTTTTCTTCGACCCCGATGCGGTTGGCGGCGATCACCGGCATGCAGTTCGATGCGGCATGGCCCTGCATCGCACGGCGCCAGATGCGGCTGGTATCGATCGTGGCATCATAAGGCTCCGATCCGATCGCGGTCGGATAGAACAGCAATTCGGCCCCCATCAGCGCCATCGCGCGCGCGCATTCGGGATACCACTGATCCCAGCACACGCCGACGCCGATCGTGGTACCGAACACCGGCCACACTTTGAACCCGGTGTTGCCGGGGCGGAAATAGTATTTTTCCTCGTAGCCCGGGCCATCGGGGATGTGGCTCTTGCGATAGGTACCCATCACTTCGCCATCGGCGCCGATCATCGCGAGCGTGTTGTAATAATGCGGCCCGTCGCGTTCGAAAAAGCTGGTCGGGATCGCCACGCCCAGCCGTTTGGCCAGCCGCCGCATCGCCGCGACCGAAGGATCATCGGCCAGCGCATGCGCGAGCGCAAAGCGCGCCTCGTCTTCCTGCTGGCAGAAATAGGCGCCGGCAAACAGTTCGGGCGGCAGGATCACTTGCGCGCCTTGCGCGGCGGCGCGTTCGACCAGATCGGCCACTGCCTCGATATTGGCGGCGGGATCGGGATCGTTGAGAGCGAGTTGCAGCGCGGCGACGGTGATTTCGGTCATGGAACTGAACGTAGAAGCAAGATTGGCGCAATTCAACGCCGGACGATGACATTGCCGGGGGCACTCCCTATCTTTGCGCCAACCACCCCAACGAAAGGAATTCCCCATGGCCGAAGCCATCCTTGCCGGCGGCTGTTTCTGGTGCACCGAAGCGGTGCTGCGC